>NZ_JBUDHV010000020.1:0-115471 GCF_054956795.1 Streptomyces sp. SYSU D01066-1
ATCGACCTCATGAGCCGCCGAGTCACCCAGGAAACCACCACCAACTGGCGCGACACCTAACCCCGAACCAAACGGACACCAGCGAACCAAACGCTCACTTAGGGAGCAGCACGGTCACAGCTCCCCGCGGTAGCCGGGTCAGGGACACGCCCGTAGGCGCGGAAGCAGCCGCGATCAAGGTCCTTCTCGCCCTCCCGACAAGGGCCATCCCTGTGTGTGCAAGGAACAGCCAGTCGCCCCGCTTGGAGCGGGCCGTCCGGCCTGCTCCCGCGCAGCGCGGCCAGCAGCGGACCGTAGTCGGCAGCAAAAGTGGAGGCAGGATCGGTGACCAGCCCATACCTGTCGCACGTGCTTTGATCAGGCAAAACGTCACTCGGCAGCACGGCCAGGCACCACGTAGCACGAACGCTCACGGTCTCGTAATGCGCAGGTCGTCGGTTCGAATCCGACAGGGGGCTCCGGCAAAAGCACCGGACAGACGTTGTCTGGCCTGGGCTTTTGCGATGTTCCCAAGAGGGCCGTGCCCGTACGCGCCTCCGTTGTGGACCTGGTGGCCTCTCGCCCGGGGCCGGGCGGGTCACCACGAGCCGCCGCCACCGCCGCCCGCCCCGTCGCCCACCGAGGACCCTCCGCCGCCGAAGTCCGACGAGGCCGACGACGAGGAGCCGGACGACGAACTCGGTACGGACACCGGCGTGGTGTTCGAGGCGATCGCGTCGATCACGACCAAGGCAAGGAGCGGCGTGAGCAGTGACGGGCCTCGCTGGGGCCGGGCCGGGACGGTGGTCGACTTCGCCACCGCGGCCGACCAGCGGTCGGCCTCGCCGAGCGCGACCGCCCAGCGGGTGTAGAGGTCGAGGACACCCGCCGCGGCGGCCTCCTCGACCTGTCGGGACCCGGCCCCGGCGAGATACCGGCGGAAGCCCTCCACCCGCAGCCACAGGGCGTTGCCCCGCGGCGTCCGGAGGTACAGTTCCTCGGATGCCCCGGTCAGCATGAGACCGGCACCCGCGAGGGCGGCGACGGCCGGCAGCAGCACCGTCCAGAAGCCGTACGGCCGGCCCGCGCCCACCCCACCGACGACGACGCCGATGACACCGGCCAGCAGGGCGACCGGGGCGGCGGCGGCCACCTTGCTGCCGATCGAGGCCGAGCGCAGGTCCCGCAGCCCGCGCATCCAGGTGCCGAGTCCGGCGTCGATCCGCTTCCAGCCCTGGGTGAAGGACCGGTCGTAGGAGCGGCCCAGGGTGATCCGGTCGCGGCCGGCGAAGATGTGGTCCAGCGTCTCCCGCACCTCACGGTCGGCGCGCGGGGCGTCCGCACGGGCGGGGCGGACGAGGACGGGGTGGGGACCGTCTTCCTCCAGGACGACGTGGCCGTCCTGCACGGCGGTCAGCAGCCAGGCCGTCCGGTAGTGCGAGTCGGCCCCGCCGAGGAGGAATCCGCCCTGGGCCGGGGTGAGTTCCCCGGGCGGGGCGGATACCTCGGGGACGAGGGAGGGAAGCCGGGTGATGTCGAGGCGGCGGGCCGGTGCGGCCGGGTCCGTGCCAAGACCGACCGGATCGTCCCGGTGAACCTTCTCGCGTCCGGCCAGCCGCTGCGCCCCCTCGGCGACCAGTCCGCCCAGCAGGACGCACCCGGCCACCAGGAGCAGCACGTCGAGCAGTCCGGGGCGGCCGGTGGACCGCACCGCGCCGGTGGGTTCGGCGGGCGGGGCCGGCGCGACGGCGAGGGCGGCACCGGTGTCCGCCGCGACGGTGATCCCGCGGTGGGCGGCCAGGGCGCCGAGCCCGTAAGTGAGCCGGCCCGGTTCCGGTCGGTCGGTCGCGCAGACGGTGCGAGAGCCCGCACGGCCGCGGACGCAGCTGGGGTCGTGCAGCGCGTAGGGGGCGGTCACCTGGATCTCGACGTCCCTCAGTTCGACGTACCAGCCGGTGCCGACGGCGTTCCAGGCGAGTCGTCCGTCGTGCGCGACGTCGGGCAGTCGGTAGACGATCCGGTAGCGGTGGAGTCCGCCGACCGTGCTGTCAGGGTCGCCGATCCGTATCCGGGTCTCGTCGTCGTCCCCGCCATAGGGCTCGATCTCGTACGGGACCGGCTCGCCGTCCATGGTGACGTCCACCTCCGACGCCTGTGCCTCGGGGTCCAGGCCGGGGACGTCCCGGTAGATGCCGTGACGGGATTCGGTGCCGAAGTCGTAGTCGACGACCTCGGTGATCCGTGCGGAGCCGTCCTTCGCCAGCTCGGCGCTGACCCAGAGCCGGTTGACGGTCTCGGGAGCGACGAGCGCGGCGGCGAAGACGGCCAGCCCGCCCAGGAAGGATGCGAGGACGATCAGCAGGCCCACCCGCCAGCGGCGTCTGCGGCGCACCTCGTCCACTTCGGTCACGGCTGTGCTCACTGGCTCCCCATGTCGTCCCCAGCCCCGGCCCCCGGCGCGCTGCGGGCAGGCTACTCCTCTGCTTACGGAACACGCTCTTGCTGGTCCGGTAGCAGGTCTCGGACCGAGCTGGTCTCTGTCTCGTCTGGTCCGGTCCGGTGCGCTTGCTGTCTCAGCTGGGCGGATCAGTGAGCGGTGTGTAGCGTGAAGGCGTAGGTCACCGATGTGGCGTGAGGGGCGGAAAGGGCAGTCGGGCAGGTCCGGGCCGGTAGTCCAGCGACGACATCATCGGTCAGCGGTGGTTCGTCAGGACCATGAGGGCGGGCACGGCCGACTCGCTGCCACCAGCGACCACAGAGTCGTCATCGATCATCAGGACCTCACCCATCCCGCAAGGCATCGGCCGGGCGCCAGTCACTCGTCATCCAGGCTCCACCACCCTGGCTGGAAACGAGGCCGTTCGACTGCCCGTACTGTCGTACAGGGCCGAAAGGCACCCGTCAGCAGTGGGAGTCCCTTGGGACTTGCCTGGGACTTCCGGCCCCACCAAGCGGCACGACCGTGAAACAGCCGAAAGGGCATTCGCGCGGCTCGGCGACCACAGACCACTCATCGCGGCAGGTCACCGCGTCCCCTGGTCTCTTCCGGGGCACCTGACTGCAGTAGAACCGCCTGCAGGGGATGCAGGTCGGCGACAATCACCTACCGTGCCCGCTAGACCAGCCGGCTCCACTTCCTTGCCGCAGGTCGCGGCCGTCTTTTCCGGGGAGTATCTGGGGAGTATCCACGCCGCCGGGGAGCGCGTGGGGAGGATCGATCGCACAAGACGACCCGGCCGTGAAAGACGCCGAAAGACAGAAACTCGCAGGTCAACATTGGATTGCGGTGCATCACCGCAGGTCCCCGTCCCTCCCCCGGCAACTTCACCACGTAGGTCCCGAGGTCGTCGGCCTCGACGAGGGCGGGGACGGAGCCGCCGGTGGTGAGGGGTTCGACGTAGCGGGTGGCGGTGACGTGTCTCAGCATTTCGGCAGCCGACCTGTCCCCTCGGCCTCACGTTCCACGGCCACCTCCTCGACTGCTCGCCGAGCCGGATCGCCCGGGACCGGCCGTGGGAGAATCCGGGGAGTTCGGATCGGCATGCCGTCTCCCGTCCTCCCCGGCAGTGCGTCGATGGCCGCGTGTCCCTTGCTTCCGGCCTCTGGCATGAAGTGTGCATAGTAACCGAGGGTGACCGCCGGTGAAGAGTGCTCCGGGCGGTGGACCACCGTCGGGACGGTCTCCCCCGTCTCCAGCATGATCGAGGCGAAGGTGTGCCGCAGCACGTGGCAGCCGTCCTGCGGGGCCGCCGCCGCCCGCCGCCCGTGGTCGCCGTCATCCTGTCGGCGGCGTCCCGTCGGCGGCGTCCTGTCGCCGTCGTCCCGTCCCCGTCGCCCCGTCGGCGGCGTCCCCACGCCGGACTCCCGTCGTTTTCTGTGACCGGCGCGACCGGAAGCGGGCCCCGTCACCGACCGCTCGCCGAGGAAGTCAGCGGGTCAGCGCGATGACATGGTCGCGCACGACGGACGCCACGGCCTCGCAGTGGTCGGTCAGGTAGAAGTGACCGCCGCTGAAGCCGCGCACGTCGAACCGCGCCGACGTCCGGGCGGCCCAGTGACGCATCTCGGCCGGGGACGCCACCGGATCGCTGTCGCCGGCCAGGGCGAGCACGGGACAGGGGAGCCGCGGCCCCTCGGTGTGCCGGTAGGTCTCCACGGCTCGGTAGTCGGCGCGCAGGACCGGCAGGAACAGGGCGCGCATGTCAGGGCTTTCGAACACGCGCATGTCCGTCCCGCCCAGCCTCTCGATCTCGGCCAGGAGGCCGTCGTGGTCCCGCAGGTGCACCTCGTGCCGTTGTCCGTCACCGGGTGCGCGACGGCCGGAGACGACGAGGGTGACGGGAGGGCTGCCGGCCTCGGTCAGCCGTCTGGCCACCTCGTAGGCGACCACGGCGCCCATGCTGTGTCCGAACAGGGACAGCGCCCGGTGGGACCACGGCTCCAGCGCCTCCACACTGTCTTCGACCAATCGTTCGACGGTGTGGGCGAGCGGCTCCGTCCTGCGGTTCTGCCGCCCTGGGTACTGGACCGCCAGGACGTCGATGTCAGGGCTCAGCGCGGTGGAGAACGGCCGGTAGTAACTCGCGGCGCCACCGGCGTGCGGAAAGCACACCAAGACCGCTTCCGCGTCAGGGGACGGATGGAACCTCTGTATCCCCTTGCCAGTGACGCGTCCGGTGGGGCTCACCATGGTTGCTCCTCGGAGGTGGGTTCATAGCGGCGGAAACGGCGGAAACGGCGGGACCCCGCCCGGGAGCGATCCCCGGGATCGCTCCCGGGGATGAGTCCGGGGAGCGATCCCCGGCGGTGAGCCCCCGGCCGCGCCCTCTCACCCCCGCACAGGCATGCGGCGGACGGGACGGCGCCGGCGGTGGGCCGGTCCGCGACGGGCTCGCCTGTTCCGTGAATTCGACGGACGTAACCGTCAGGACGGGTTATGGGTTATGGGGGGGCGTCGGTCCGGCCGGACGGACAGCGTCGGCCGGCCCGGAATGGTCGATGTCACCGGCGCGGCCGGCGGTTTTCGGGGCCTGGCGCGGGGACCGGATCATTGTTCACTCGCCCCCGCTGATCTGTCCAGTTGCCCGGGGGCCGGGACATCACCTCGTGAACGACGGGTGAAGGAAATGGGTGAAGAACTCGACACGAGGCCGGTAACGGGGTGATACCCGCCGTCCTGGAATGCCGGACGCACCGTCCGGACGCTACCCGCGTAGCCGGCTCGGCGCGGCGGTGGCGGCGGGGCCCCTGGCCCGCGCGGACCCGATCCGAACCAGGTCAGGGGGTGAGTTACACCACTCAACAGTGCGGCATGAGCCTCTTGCTGACGTCCCGACAGCATGTTTAACGTGATCACGCACGCCGTTCGCACTCAAAACCTGTGGTTGCCGTCCGTTCGTTCCCGGGGGTCCCGAGAACCCGCTCGGTCGGCAAGGCACCCGAAGGAGGAAACCCACCCTTCGGGCGCTGCCTCGATGTAACGCATCGTTCCATCGAAACCGCAGCTCTCCTCGCGGCACGGCAATGAGGCTGTGTGCGTGTGAATTCGTGTCCATTCCCCGGGCGACATCGCCGCATGTACACGGAAACTACACGCGAACCCGCCCTCTTCTCGTCCCCCGTCTCTTTTCCCAGCTGGAATTCCACGACCACTTCCGTGCCCCGTCGCGCTGGACACCCCTCCCCACATCGTGGGTGACCAGTGCGCCTCAGCAGATCTCGTCACTGCCGCTAGATGGGAACAGCGCAATGAGTGTCTCCCCGCAACCCCCCACCCCCCGTGTCGACATCGCGGTCATCGGAGTGTCGTGCCGGCTGCCCGGTGCCGCTGACCCCCATGCCTTCTGGCGCCTGCTCAGCGCCGGTGAGACCGCTGTCACCGAGGTCCCCGACGAGCGGTGGGACACGTCGTCGCTCCACGGCCCCGACTCCGGCCCTGACTCCGGCTCCGCCCGTGCGGGGCGGACCGCTTCGCGCTGGGGCGGTTTCCTGGAGGACGTCGGCCACTTCGACGCGGAATTCTTCGGCATCTCCCCCCGTGAGGCCGCTGCCATGGACCCGCAGCAGCGGCTCATGCTCGAACTCGGCTGGGAGGCCCTGGAGAACGCCGGTGTGGTGCCCGGCACGCTGCGCGGAGCGCCCGTCGGCGTCTTCGCCGGCGCGATCGGCACCGACTACGCGGCGCTCAGCCGGCAGCGGGGCCTGGAGGGCATCGACCACCACACCGTGGTCGGTCTGAGCCGCGGCCTCATCGCGAACCGCGTGTCGTACGCGCTGGGACTGCGGGGCCCCAGCTTCGTCGTGGACTCCGCCCAGTCCTCCTCGCTCGTCGCCGTGCACCTGGCCTGCGAGAGCCTGCGGTCGGGTGAGTCGGAACTGGCGCTGGCCGGCGGCGTGCACCTGAACGTCGACCCCGGCAGCACGGTCGCCGCCTCGATGTTCGGCGGACTGTCGCCCGACGGGCGCTGTCACACCTTCGACGAGCGGGCCAACGGCTACGTCCGGGGCGAGGGCGGCGGCCTCGTCGTCCTGAAGCCGCTGCACAGGGCGCTGGCCGACGGCGACACGGTGTACTGCGTGATCCGCGGCAGCGCGGTGAACAACGACGGGGCGAGCGACGGCCTCACCACCCCCGACGCCTCGGCGCAGGAGTCCGTCCTGCGGACGGCGTACGAGCGGGCGGGCGTCGAGCCGAGCAGGGTGCAGTACGTCGAGCTGCACGGCACCGGCACCAGGGTCGGTGACCCGGTCGAGGCCGCCGCGCTGGGCGCGGTGACCGGCCCCGGCCGGGCCGGCGACGCGCCGCTCGCCGTGGGGTCGGCCAAGACGAACGTCGGCCACCTGGAGGGCGCCGCGGGGATCACCGGCCTGCTCAAGGCGGTCCTGGCGATCCGGTACGGCCAGCTTCCGCCCAGTCTGAACTTCGAGCGGCCCAACCCCCGCATCCCCTTCGCGGAGCTGGGGCTGCGCGTGCAGACGGAGCTCTCCGACTGGGGCCGCCCGGCCCACGAGCGGCTGGCCGGCGTGAGCTCCTTCGGCATGGGCGGGGCCAACTGCCACGTCGTCCTGGCCGGTGCGCCCCGGACGCCGGACGCCGCCCCGGCAAGGACGCCCGCCGCGCCTGCGGGCGCCGGCGGGGCGCCGGTGCCCTACGTGCTCAGCGCCAGGAGCGCGGCGGCCGTGCGCGGCCAGGCCGAGCGGCTGCACGCGTTCCTGGCACGGCGGCCCGACGCCGACCCCGCCGGCGCCGCCGCCACGCTGCTCGCGTCCCGCACGCTCTTCGACCACCGGGCCGTCGTGCTGGCTCCGGACCGGGACGCGCTGCGGGCGAGTCTCGACCGAATCGCGCGCGGTGTCCCCGGTGAGGGGGCCGTCGTGGGACACGCGGACTCCTCGCGTGACACCCGCACGGTCTTCGTCTTCCCCGGACAGGGCGCCCAGTGGGCGGGCATGGGCAGGGAACTCCTGGCCTCCTCCCCCGTGTTCGCCGACCGCATGGCCCACTGCGACCGGGCGCTCGGCGCCCACGTGGACTGGTCGTTGACCGAAGTGCTGGCCAACGGGGAGGAGCTGGAGCGGGTCGACGTCGTCCAGCCCGTCTCGTGGGCCGTCATGGTGTCCCTGGCGGCCATGTGGGAGGCGGCGGGGGTGTCGCCCGACGCCGTGGTCGGCCACTCCCAGGGGGAGATCGCGGCCGCCGTCGTCGCCGGCGCGCTGTCCCTGGAGGACGCCGCCAAGGTGGTGGTGCTGCGCAGCAGGCTGATCGCCGACCGGCTGGCGGGGAAGGGAGCCATGACGTCGGTCGGCCTGCCGGCCGACGAGGTGCGGGCGCGGATCCGGTCCCACCCGGGGGTCTCGGTGGCCGTGGTCAACGGCCCCGGCTCGACCGTGCTCTCCGGCGATCCGGAGGTTCTCCAGGGCCTGGAGGCCGCGTGGGAGCGGGCCGGTGTCAAGGTCCGGCGCATCGCCGTGGACTACGCCTCGCACAGCCCGCAGGTCGACCCCCTCCGGGACGACCTCCTCGACGCCCTGGCCGGCATCGCACCGGCCGCCGGGCGGGTGCCCCTGATGTCGACGGTGGAGTGCGCCTGGCTGGACGGTGACACCCTGGACGCCGGGTACTGGGCGCGCAACCTGCGGGAACCGGTGCGTTTCAGTGCCGCGGTCCGGGAACTGCTGGCCGCGGGGTACACGGACTTCGTCGAGTGCAGTCCGCACCCCGTCCTGACGGCGGCCGTCTGCGACATCGCCGACGAAGCGGCGGCGGCGGGGGTCTTCACGACCGGTTCGCTGCGGCGCGACGACGGGGGGCTGGAGCGGTTCCTCACCTGCCTGGCGGAGCTGTACGTGCGCGGCGCTCCCGTCCGCTGGGCGGAGTTCCTCCCCGCCGGCGTCGAGCCGCTGCCGGCGCACGAGCTCCCGACGTACGCGTTCCAGCGGCGGCGGCACTGGACGGCCGCCGGGCCCGCGCGCCCGGACGGTCCCGCGCCGGCCGCCGCCGCGCCGCGGGAGCCGGACGCCGGGCCGGAGCGGCGGGCGGTCCACGGGCCGGCCCCCGCGCTCGACCTCGTCCGCGCGCAGACCGCCCTGGTCCTGCGCGCCGATCCGGCGGACGTCCGGATCGACCGGTCCTTCAAGGACCAGGGTTTCGACTCGGTCATGGCCGTGGAGCTGCGCAACCGGCTCAGCGCCGCCACCGAACTCGCGCTGCCGTCCGGCGTCGTCTTCGACCACCCCACCCCCGCGCGTCTGGCCGGGGAGCTGGACGCCCTGCGCGGCGCGGGCGGCGCGTCCGCGGCGGTGGCCGAGGCCGCGGGGGTCTCGCGGGAGCCGGCCGGGGACGACCCCGTCGTCATCGTCGGCATGAGCTGCCGGTTCCCCGGGGGCGTCGGGTCTCCGCAGGACCTGTGGCGGCTGGTGCACGACGCGCAGGAGGCCCTGGGCGACCGTCCCGCCGACCGCCACTGGGACGTGCTGGATCCCCTCGCCGGGGACGCGGCCGGGGAGGAGCACTCCCACCGGGGCGGCTTCCTCTACGACGCGGCCGGGTTCGACGCCGAGTTCTTCGGCATCGCACCGCGCGAGGCGCTCGCGATGGACCCCCAGCAGCGGCTGCTGCTGGAGGCGTCGTGGGAGGCGCTGGAGGCGGCCGGCATCGTGCCGGACACCCTCCGGGGCAGCCGGACGGGGGTCTTCGCCGGAGCCATGGCGGGCGATTACGGGACGCCTCTTCACGAGGGTCCGGACCAGGTCGCCGGGCACCTCCTGACCGGTCTGGCGACCAGCGTGGTGTCGGGCCGGGTGGCGTACTGCCTCGGGCTCGAAGGGCCCGCCCTCACGGTGGACACGGCGTGCTCGTCGTCCCTCGTGGCGCTCCACCTCGCCGCCGGCGCGCTGCGCCGGGGCGAGTGCTCCCTCGCGCTGGCCGCCGGCGTCACGGTGATGAGCACGCCGGGGATGTTCACCGAGTTCGGACGTCAGCGGGCACTGGCCGCGGACGGCCGCTGCAAGGCGTTCTCGGACGCGGCGGACGGCACCGGGTGGGCGGAGGGCGTCGGTGTCCTGGTGGTGGAGAGGCTGTCCGACGCCCGGCGCAACGGTCACCGCGTCCTGGCGGTGCTGCGGGGGTCGGCGGTCAACCAGGACGGCGCGTCCAACGGCCTGACCGCGCCGAACGGCCCCGCGCAGCAGCGGGTGATCCGGCAGGCGCTGGCCGACGCCGGCCTGTCGGCGGCCGAGGTCGACGCGGTCGAGGCGCACGGCACCGGCACCGCGCTGGGCGACCCGATCGAGGCGCAGGCGCTGCTGGCGACCTACGGGCGGGACCGCGACGCCGAGCGCCCCCTGTGGCTCGGTTCCCTGAAGTCGAACATCGGGCACACCCAGGCCGCGGCGGGTGTCGCCGGCGTGATCAAGATGGTCATGGCCCTGCGCCACGGCGTACTGCCCCAGACGCTGCACGTGCGGGAGCCGTCGCGGAAGGTCGACTGGAGCGCGGGCGCCGTCGCGCTGCTCACCCGGGCACAACCCTGGCCCGAGGGCGAGCGGGTGCGGCGCGCGGCCGTCTCCTCCTTCGGCATCAGCGGAACGAACGCCCACGTCATCATCGAGCAGGCGCCCTCGGACGGGCCGGCCGGCGACCGGCCAAAGCGGCCCTCCGCAAAGGTGGCGACGGTCCTTCCGTGGGTGATCAGCGGAAAGTCCCCGGCCGCCGTGGCGGCCCAGGCCGGACGGTTGCGCTCCTTCGTCGCGGAGCGGCCCGCGCTGCGGCCGGCGGACGTCGCGTACTCACTGGCCACGGCGCGCACCGCCTTCCCGCACCGCGCCGTCGTGGCCGGCCGCGACCACGAGGAGCTGCTGTCCGCGCTGGCGGCCCTGGCGGACGGCCGCGGCGCTCCGGGCGTGGGCAGGGGGCACGCCGAGCCGGCGGGCGGACTGGCCTTCATGTTCACCGGCCAGGGCGCCCAGCGCCTGGGCATGGGCCGGGAACTGCACGCCGCGCACCCGGTGTTCGCCGCCGCGTTCGACGCCGTGGCGGACGAGCTGGACCGGCACCTGGACCGTCCGCTGCGCGAGGTCGTCTGGGGCACGGACGAGGAACTGCTGGACCGCACGGTCCACACCCAGGCGGCGCTGTTCGCCGTCGAGGTGGCGCTGTACCGGCTGCTGGAGGACTGGGGAGTCCGGCCGGACTACGTCACCGGCCACTCGATCGGGGAACTGACGGCCGCGCACGTCTGCGGCGTGCTGTCCCTGGCGGACGCGGCGCTGCTGGTCGCCGAGCGCGGCCGGCTGATGCAGGAGCTGCCCGCGGCCGGGGCCATGGTCGCCGTCCAGGCCCGCGAGGACGAGGTGCTGGGGCAGCTCACCGACCGGGTGAGCGTCGCGGCCGTCAACGGCCCGGAGTCGGTCGTCCTGTCCGGTGACGAGGAAGCCGTACTGGCGCTCGCCGCCGAGTGGGCGCGACGCGGCCGCAGGACGCGCAGGCTGGCGGTCAGCCACGCGTTCCACTCGCCCCTGATGGAACCCATGCTGAAACGTTTCCTCAGCGTCACGGAAAGCCTCACCTACGCCGCCCCGGACATCCCCCTCGTCTCCAACCTCACCGGCCGCGAGGCGTCCGCGGAGGAACTGGGCGCCGCCGGGCACTGGGTCACGCACGTACGGGACACGGTCCGCTTCGCCGACGGCGTCCGCCACCTCAGGCAGCGGGGCGTCACCCGCTTCCTGGAGATCGGCCCGGACGGCGTGCTGAGCGCGATGGCACAGGGCTGCCTGGACGACACCGACCAGCTGATCCTGCCGGTGCTGCGCAAGGACCGGCCCGAGCCGACGGCACTGGCCCTGGCGATCGGGCAGCTGCACGCGTCGGGCACGGAGATCGACTGGGCCGCCTGCTTCTCGGGCACGGACGCCCGCGTGGTGGACCTGCCGACGTACGCGTTCCAGCACGAGCGGTACTGGCTGGAACCGCCCGCCCGGAAGCCGGACATCGCGTCCGCCGGCCTGGTCCCGGTGGAACACCCGCTGCTGGCGGCGGCCGTGCGGCTGGACGACGGGGCGGTGCTCACCGGCCGGCTGAGCACCCGGCGCCTGCCCTGGCTCGCCGACCACCGGGTGGGCGGCGCCCTCGTGGTGCCGGGCACGGCCCTGCTGGAGACGGCGGCACGGGCCGCCGGACAGACCGGCCACGGCGGGGTGACGGAGCTGCTGCTGCACACTCCGCTGGTCATCGCCGACGGCGGGGCGGCCGACGTGCAGGTGAGGATCGAGGCGACGGACACCCCCGGTGTCCTCGCGCTCCGCCTGCTCGCCCGGTGCGCCGGTGGCGACGAGTGGACCACGCACGCCACGGGGACGCTGGGCGGGGAGCCGGCCGCCGCGGCGCTCGACGTCCGGCCCCCGGCCGCGTGGCCCCCGGCGGGCGCCGTGGCGCTGGACGTCGAGCGCTGTTACGACGAGCTGGCGGCACGCGGCCTCGTCTACGGTCCGGCCTTCCGCGGCCTGCGGGCGGTCTGGAGCCACGACGGCGAGCTGTTCGCCGAGGTGCGGCTGCCGGACGCCGGCGCGGCGCGGAGCGACGCGTACCTGCTGCACCCCGCGCTGCTGGACGCGGTGCTGCACCCGCTCGCCGCGGGCGAGCTGCTGCCCGACACGCGGGGCGCGCGGCTGCCGTTCGCCTGGTCCGCCGTACGCCACCACGCCCACGGGGCCTCGGCGCTGCGGGTGCGGATGCGCCGGGAAGGGCCCGACACGGTCCGCCTGACGGCCTGGGACACCCAGGGCGGCCCCGTCGCCGAGGCCGCTGTGGTGCTGCGGCCGGTGGCGGCGGCCGAGCTGCGGCCGGCGCTGTCCGCCGGCCGCGAGGAGCCGCTGTACCGGATGGTGTGGGAGCCGCTGGGGGCCGAGGCCGCGGACGGCGGGCGGGCTCCGTCGGCGCGGCGGTACCTCGTGGTCGGCTCCCCCGCCGCCGAGGCGGTGCACGACCACCTGGCCGGCGCCGCCGCGGTGGTCGACCGCGTCGGCGACGCGGCGGGTACGGCACCCGAGCGGGTGCGCGCCGGGCTGGCCGCGGTGCTGGAGCGGATCCAGGCGTGGCTCGCCGCGCCGCGGCACGAGGACGAGCACCTGGTGGTGATCACCCGGCAGGCCTGCCCGGCCGGTCCCGACGCGGTGGCCGATCCGCTGCACGCGGCCGTCTGGGGGCTGGTGCGCACGGTGCAGACCGAGCACCCCGGACAGGTGCGGCTCATCGACGTGGACGGGACGCGGGACGTGCCCGAGGGGCTCTCCGCGGCCGTGGAGGCCGCGGCACCGCAGCTCGCGGTGCGGGGCGGCGAGCTGTTCGTCCCGCGCCTGGAGCACGTCGGGGCCCCGGCCGGCGAGCCGTCGGCCGCCGCCCCGGGCGGTGCGGCCGCGTCGCGGCTCGCGAACGCCTCGGTGCTGGTGACCGGAGCGGGAGGCGTGGTGGGCTCGGCGCTCACCCGTCATGTCGTGGCCACCCGAGGGGTCGGCCACGTCGTCCTCGTGAGCCGGCGCGGCCCGGCGGGACCGGGCGTGCGCGAACTCGCCGACGACCTCCGGGAGCTGGGGGCCACGGTCACCGTCGCCGCCTGTGACGCGGCCGACCCCGCGCAGGTCGCCGCGGTGCTGGCGGACATCCCCGGCACCCACCCGCTGCGGGGGGTCATCCACGCCGCGGGGACGCTGGCGGACGCCGTCGTCGACACGCTGACCCCCGACCGGCTGCACGCCGTGCTCGGCGCCAAGGTGGACGCGGTGCACGTGCTCGACGCGGCCACCCGGGACCTGGGGCTGGACTGGTTCGTGGCCTGCTCGTCCGTGGCCGGCTGGTGGGGGACGGCCGGACAGGCGAACTACGCGGCGGCCAACGCCTGCGTGGACGCGCTGATCGAGAACCGGCACCGCGCGGGCCACCCCGCGCTGTCGCTCGCCTGGGGACTGTGGGAGGAACGGAGCGAACTCTCCGGGCACCTGAGCGACGTGGACATCCGCAGGATGGCGCGGGTGGGGATCGAGCCGCTCTCCACGGCGGACGCGCTGCGGGCGTTCGACCGTGCGCTGGCGCGGCCGGAACCGGTCCTCGCGCCGGTCCGGCTGGGCACGGCCGGCCTGCCAAACGCCGTCCCGGGCTCCTTGCCGCCCTTCCTCGCGACGCCCGCCCCCGGTGCGCGCGTCCCGGCCGGCGCGCGGGCGGGACAGCCGCGGCCGGCCGGGACGCTCCCCGCTCCGGCCGGCCCGCCGGCCACGGCGCTGCCGCCCGCGGGAGAACAGCGGCGGCAGGCCCTGGCGGACCTGGTGCGCACCGGCACCGCCACCGTCCTCGGACGGCAGGACCTGCGCGAGGACCAGCTGGAGGCGGCGTTCTCGGAGCTGGGCGTGGACTCGCTGATGGCGCTCGAACTGCGCGACTTCCTGAACCGCGCCACGGGCCTCCAGCTGCCGCCCACCCTCCTGTTCGACCAGCCCACCCTCCCGGCGCTGACGGACCACCTCGTACAGGCCCTCGGCACGGCGCAGGAGCCGGCCACGGCGCAGGAGCCGGCCACGGCCCCGGCGCCGCGGACCACGGCCGCCCCGGCCGTGGCGGACGACCCGATCGTCATCGTGGGCATGGCGTGCCGTTACCCCGGAGGCGTCGCGTCCCCCGACGACCTCTGGGACCTGGTGGCGAGCGGCTCCGACGGCGTGACGCCGTTCCCCACGGACCGCGGCTGGGACTTCGAGAGCCTGTTCGCCGACGATCCGGACCTGCCGGGCACCAGCCACACGCGGACCGGCGGCTTCCTGCACGACGCCGCGATGTTCGACGCCAAGTTCTTCGGCGTCTCCCCGCGCGAGGCCCTCGCCACCGACCCGCAGCAGCGGCTGCTGCTGGAGACCTCCTGGGAGGCGCTGGAGCACGCGGGCATCAACCCGCAGACGCTCAAGGGCTCACCGACCGGCGTGTTCGCCGGCGTCATGTACCACGACTACGGCTCCCGCCTCCACGAGACCCCGGACGGCATGGAGGGCTACCTGATCAACGGCAGCCTGGGCAGCGTGGCGTCGGGCCGGGTCTCCTACGTCATGGGGTTCGAGGGTCCGGCGGTGACGGTGGACACCGCGTGCTCGTCCTCCCTGGTCGCGCTGCACCTGGCGAGTCAGGCACTGCGGCGCGACGAGTGCTCGCTGGCCCTCGTGGGCGGGGTGACCGTGATGTCCACCCCCAGCACGTTCATCGACTTCAGCCGGCAGCGCGGCCTCGCCCCGGACGGGCGCTGCAAGGCCTTCTCGTCCGACGCGAACGGCACCGGATGGGCCGAGGGCGTGGGTGTGCTCGTCGTCGAGCGGCTGTCGCAGGCCCGGCGCAACGGCCACCGGGTGATGGCCGTCGTACGCGGCTCCGCGGTGAACCAGGACGGTTCCTCCAACGGTCTGACCGCCCCGAGCGGTCCCGCCCAGCAGCGCGTCATCCGGCAGGCCCTCGCCGACGCGTCGCTGTCCCCCCAGGACATCGACGTGGTCGAGGCGCACGGCACGGGCACCCCCCTGGGCGACCCGATCGAGGCCCAGGCGCTCCTGGCCACGTACGGGCACGACCGCGAACGGCCCCTGTGGCTGGGCACCCTGAAGTCCAACATCGGACACAGCCAGGCGGCCGCCGGGGTGGGCGGCATCATCAAGACGGTCATGGCGATGCACCACGGCGTCATGCCGCGGACGCTGCACGTGGGCGAGCCCACGCGGCACGTCGACTGGGGCTCCGGGGCGGTCCGGCTGCTGACCGAGGAGCGGACGTGGCCGGCGGAGCACGGCCCGCGGCGGGCGGCCGTCTCCTCCTTCGGCATCAGCGGCACGAACGCCCACGTGATCCTGGAGCAGCCCACGGACCCCGCCCCGGCGGCCCCCGCCCCCGAGCGGCCCGCGACGAGCGTGCTCCCGTGGGTGCTCAGCGGTACGACCCGGGGCGCCCTCACGGCCCAGGCGGCCCGTCTGCTCGACTTCGTCGACAAACGGAGCGAGGCGGACGACCACGCGGTCGCCACGGCGCTGGCCTCGGGGCGCGCGGTCCTCAGGCACCGCGCCGTCGTGCTCGGCGCCGATCACGGGGAGCTCGTCGGCGCGCTGTCCGCCGCCGCGCGGGGGGAACGGCACCCGCACGCCGTTCTCGCCGACGACACCCGCAAGGCGGGGAAGACCGCGTTCCTGTTCTCCGGGCAGGGAAGCCAGCGGCCGGCGATGGGCCGCGGGCTGTACCGGGCGTTCCCCGCGTACGCCGAGGCGTTCGACGAGGTGAGCGCGGCCCTGGAGGTCCATCTGGACCGCCGGCCGGCGGACGTCGTCCTCGCGGACGCCGACGACCCCGAGGCGGCCGAGGTGCTGAACCGCACCGAGTACGCGCAGCCGTGCCTGTTCGCCCTGCAGGTAGCCCTGTTCCGGCTGCTCACCTCCTGGGGGGTGCGTCCGGCGTACCTGGCCGGCCACTCCGTCGGCGAGATCGCCGCGGCGCACGTGGCCGGCGTCCTGTCGCTGCCGGACGCGGCCGCGCTGGTCACGGCGCGCGGCCGGTTGATGCAGCGGCTGCCCGACGGCGGTGCCATGGTCGCGGTCCAGGCTCCGGAGGACGAGGTCAGGGCGCTGCTGGCGGGTCATGACGCCGTCGGTGTCGCGGCGGTCAACGGGCCCGCCGCCACCGTCGTGTCGGGCGACGGCGGGCAGGTCGCGGACATCGTCGGACAGCTGGAGCGGCGCGGCCGCAGGACCCGCGCGCTGCGCGTGAGCCACGCGTTCCACTCGCCGCTCATGGAGCCCGTGCTCGACGACTTCCGCGCCGTCGTGTCCCGGATCGGCTTCGGCGTGCCGCGGGTCCCGCTGGTCTCCACCCTCACCGGCGCACAGGCCACGGCCGGCGACTTCACCTCGGCCGAGTACTGGGTGACGCACGTGCGCGAATCCGTCAGGTTCCACGACGGCGTGCGTGCCCTGGAGGAAGCGGGGGCGCGGACGTTCGTGGAACTGGGGCCGGACGGAACGCTGTCCGCCCTGGCCGCGGGGTGCCTGCGGGAGCCGTCCGCGGCCACGCTGGTCCCGCTGCTGCGCAAGGACCGGCCGGAGGACAGGGCGCTGCTGGAGGCGGCGGCCCGGCTGTTCGTGCAGGGCGCCCCCGTGCGGTGGGAGTCGGTGCTCGGTGCGGCGGACGGGGCCCGGCCGCCGCTGCGGCTGCCCACCTACGCCTTCCAGCGGGAGCGCTACTGGCTCGACCCCGCCCCCGCTCCCGCCGCCCGCCGCGCCGCGGAGCCGTCCGGCGAGCCGGGACACCCGCTGCTGGGCACGGCGATCCGTCTCGCGGGCGGCGCGGTGGCCCTGACCGGGCGGCTGTCCACCGCGGACGTGACGTGGCTGGCGGACCACCAGGTGGGCGACACCGTCGTCGCGCCGAGCACCGCGATCCTGGAGATGCTGGCGGCGGCCGGGCAGCGGGCCGGTGCCCCGCGGGTCGCCGAACTCGTCCTGCGCGCGCCGATGGTGGTCCCCGCAAAGGACGACCTGGAGGTCCAGCTGTTCGTGTCACCGCCCGACGGCCGGGGACTGCGCGACGTGAGCGTGCACTCCAGGCCCGCCGCGGCCGGGGACGACGTGCCGTGGACCGACAACGCGACGGCCCGGCTGGCCCGTCAGCCGGCCGGGGCGGACCCGCAGGCCGGCCCGATGCCGGCCTGGCCACCCGGCGGGACGGACCGCCTCGACCTGGAGTCGGCGCTCGCCGGCCTCGAAGTGCGGGGCCTTCGCTACGGACCCGCCTTCCGGGGCGCCGGCGCCGTCTGGGGCCGGGACGGGGAGGTCTTCGCGGAGATCGGACTGCCGGAGCACGTGGCGCGCGAGGCGGGGGCGTATCTGACGCACCCGGCCCTGCTCGACGCGGCGCTCCATCCGCTGACGGTGCCGGGAGCGCTGCCGGACGCCGCCGGGCTGCGGCTGCCGTTCTCCTGGACCGGTGTGGAGATCCACCGGCACGGTGCCGCGCGCCTGCGCGTCCGGCTGGCACGGACCGGTGACGACACCGTGGCGCTCACCGCGTGGGACCCGGACGGCCGGCTGGTGCTGACGGCCGACGGGCTGACCCTGCGGGTGATGGGGCCAAACGAGCTCGGAGCCCTGCGGAGCACGCCTCAGCAGTGCCTCCACGAGGTGCGGTGGACGCCCGTACCGGCCACCGCGACCGCGACCGCGGCTGCGGCCGGCGGTCCGGCGTACCGGTACCTCGTGCTGACCGGGGACACCGGGACGGACGCGGTGGCCGCCCGTATGGCGCGGGGCGGCGGGGACGTGCGCTTCCTGAGGTGCCTCGACGGTGACGCCCCGGATCCCGCACGGGTGCGCGCCGCGCTCTTCGCCGTCCTGGCGGACGTGCAGGCGTGGCTGGCCGGGGAGCGGGACCCCGGGGAGCGCCTGGTCGTCGTCACGCGGGACGCGGTCGTGACGGACGGGCGGTCCGGGGGCCCGGACCCCGCGCAGGCGGCGGTCTGGGGCATGCTGCGCACGGCGCAGACCGAGCACCCCGGACGGCTGCTGCTGGCCGACGTCGACGCGGACCCCGCGTCGGTCGACGGGCTCGCGGCCCTCCTGTCGGACGGTGAACCGCAGATCGCCGTCCGGGCCGGGACGGCGCACGCCCCCCGCCTGGTCACGGTGGCAGGCGCTGCCGCGCCGGCGGCGGACGGCGCCGGCGCGCAGGGCTCCGCAGCCTGGGCGAATTCCTCCCTGCTGGTGACGGGGGCGGGCGGCGTGGTGGGCTCGGCCCTCGCGCGGCACGCGGTCCGCACGCACGGCGTGGGCCACGTGGTCCTGCTCAGCCGGCGCGGCGAGCGGGCCCCCGGCATGGTGGAACTGGCGGACGAGCTGCGCGCGCTGGGCGCCACGGCCTCGGTCGAGGCGTGCGACGTCAGCGACCGCGACCAGCTCGCGGACGTCCTGGCGCGTGTACCGGCCGACCGTCCGCTGCGCGGTGTCCTGCACGCGGCCGGCACGACCCGGGACGGCACCTTCCGCGGGCTGACGCGGGAGGGGCTGGAGCAGTTGCTGCCGGCGAAGGTGGACGCCGTGCACCACCTCGACGAGCTCACCCGGCACCTCCCGCTGGACTGGTTCGTCGTGTGCTCGTCGGCCGCGGGCTGGTGGGGCAGCGCCGGGCAGGCGAACTACGCGGCGAGCAACGCGTGCGTCGACGCCATGGTGGGGCGACGCCGTGCGGCGGGACACGCGGGACTGTCCCTGGCCTGGGGGCTGTGGGCGGAGCGCAGCGAGCTGAGCGGACACCTGGACAGCGGTGACCTGCGCCGGCTCGCCCGGCTCGGCATCGCCCCCCTCGCCACCGCCGACGCGCTGGCGGCCTTCGACACGGCGCTGGGAGCGGACAACCCCGTACTGCTGCCGCTGCGGCTGGACACCCGGGACCTGTCCGACACCGAGGCGGCGCCCCTCACGCCCCTGCTGCGCGATCACCTGCGTCCGTCGTCGGACGCGGCGAAGCCGTCGGGCCACGCGGAGGCCGTGAGGTCGCTGGGACAGCTGCTGGCCCCCCTGGACGAGGACGGGCGGGCGAAGCTGCTGGAGTCGGTGGTGGCCCAGGAGGTCGCGGCGGTCCTCGGGTTCGGCAGCACGGAGGACGTCGAGGCGGACCGTGACTTCTTCGAGATCGGGTTCGACTCGCTGACCGCCCTCGAACTCAGGAACCGCGTCGAGAAGCTGGCGGGACAGCCCCTCCCGGCCACCGCGGTCTTCGACCACCCCACCCCGGACGCGCTGGCCCGGTACCTGCACACGCAGATCACCGTGCCGGCCGGGGAGCGGGAGCCCGCGCCCTCGGCGGACGTCGTCGAGCGCGGGTACGAGGCCCCGGCGGCGTCCGGAGCGGTGCTCCCCCTGGAGGGGCGGACCGTCCTGCTGACGGGGGCCACCGGAGCGCTGGGGCGGCTGTTCGCGACGGCGCTGGCCGAGGCCGGGGCGAACCTCGTGGTCACCGGACGCGACACGGACCGGCTCGACCGGCTCGCGCGGGAGCTGCGGGAGCTGCGGGAGCTGCGGGAGCTGCGGGAACGGCGGGCCGAGGTCCTCGCGCTGCCGGCGGACCTGGGTGACCGCGACGCGATGCCGCGGCTGCTGGCGGCGGTCGGGGAGCGGTTCGAGGCGGTCGACGTCCTGGTGAACAACGCGGGGGTGACCGGTCCGGCCGGCCCGCTGTGGGAGACGGACGACGACGCGTGGTGGCACGCCATGGAGGTCAACCTCCGCGGCAGCGCCCGAGCTTGCCGGGCCGTGCTGCCGGGCATGGTCGAGCGGCGCGGCGGCCGCGTCGTCAACATCGTCAGCTCGGCGGGCAAGCACCGGTGGCCCCTCGTCTCCGGGTACTCCGTGTCGAAGGCGGCACTGATCAAACTGGGTGAGAACCTGGCGCCCGAGCTGGAGGGGACGGGAGTGACGGTGTTCAGCTACCACCCCGGCCTCGTCGACCTCGGCATCACCCAGCGGCAGATCGAGGGCGGGGTGACCGGGGAGCGGTGGAGCGACGAGGTCAGGGAGTGGCTGCTGGCCCAGCGCGAGGGCCGGCGGCTCGTCGACCCCCGCCGCTCGGCGGAGATGCTTGTCCGCCTGGCCGCGGGTGAGGCGGATCCGCTGTCCGGCCGCTACCTCACCGTGGAGGACGACATCGCCTCGCTGCTGAGGACCCGGCGCTCGGAGAGGTGCCCGGCGGGGTCCCGTCCGCGGCCCGGGTCACCGCACCCGGCCGGTGAGGACGGCGGTGCGGTACCGGCCGGAGCCGGGGGTACCGGCCGGCGTGATCTCGATCCGGCCGTTCTCGGCCGCCTCGGGGAACACGCGGGCCGTCTCCGACTTCCGCGACGCGCCCGGCAACAGGTGCGTGTCCGGTACGCCGTCGAAGCCCGCGTCCGTGCCGAGGACCTCCTCGGCGCCGTCCGGGCGGGACGGGCTGACCATGCCCAGGTCGATCGCGCACGTGGAGCCGTTTTGCGGGGTGACGGAGAAGGCCAGGCAGGCCTTGCCGGACGGGGGCGTATTCGCCGGAGGTGCCCCGGTCACGCCGGGGAGCGACGCTCACCGCCGGAAATGACCACATGAAAATACACCCGTGAAAACACTGTCCAACAGTTTTCACGAGTTGACTTGCGCTGTAGGGTGTGACCACGCCGACCATCGGAGCCAGGACCACACCCATGCCGCAGCCATCCCCACCGTCCGCCCAGGTGACAGCCGCCGAGATCTCCCGCATCGCGGGTGTCACGCGCGCCACCGTCAGCAACTGGCGCCGTCGGCACGACGACTTCCCCGCGCCCTCGGGCGGCACGGACGGCAGCCCGCTGTACGACCTGGAGGAGGTCCGCGCCTGGCTCGCCGCACGCGGACAGCACACGGCGGCCACGCCCAGCGGCGAGCTCCGCACCACCCTGCGCCTGCGCGAGCCGGCCGGCGCCGGCACCTCCGACCTGCTCCTGCTGGTCCTGGCGGCCGCCCGCCGCCCCGCCGACGGCCTCACCGGCCTGCTCGCGCTGTCCGACGACGACCTGCTGAAGCGGGCGAACGACGCGGCGGCCGAGGTCACGGACGTGGTGCCGGGCACCGAACCCGTACGGTTCACCGCCGCCGACGCCACGGCCCTGCGCGCCCTGCTGCTCTGCGTCCGCGCCGAGGGCGCGCAGACGGCGCTGGGCGTCCTGGCGGAGCGGGAGCTGGAGGACAGCGCCGCCAGCGGCGCCTACCGCACCCCGGCCCCCCTCGCCGACCTGCTGGCCCGCCTGCTCCCGGGCTCCCCCGCCCGCGTCCTCGACCCCGCCTGCGGCAGCGGCACCCTGCTGGCGGCCGCCGCGGCGCGCGGCGCGTACGAGCTGTACGGGCAGGACAGTCTGCCCGTCCAGGCCCGGCGCACCGCCGTGGGCCTGACCCTGACGGTGAAGGAGGGCACGGACGTCACCGTGCGCACGGGCGACAGCCTGCGCACCGACGCCTTCCCGGACCTCACCGTCGACGCCGTGCTGTGCAACCCGCCCTACGGCGACCGGGACTGGGGCCACGACGAACTGGCCTACGACCCGCGCTGGGCGTACGGTTTCCCGCCCCGTGCCGAGTCCGAACTGGCCTGGGTCCAGCACGCGCTGGCCCACCTCGCACCGGGTGGCCACGCCGTGCTGCTCCTCCCGCCGGCCACCGCGTCCCGCTCCTCCGGCCGCCGCATCCGCGCCGAGCTGATCCGCAGCGGCGCGCTGCGGGCGGTGGCGGCCCTGCCGCCGGGGGCGGCGATCCCGCTCCACATCGGTCTCCAGGTGTGGGTGCTCCAGCGCCCGGAGCCGACCCGGCCCGCGTACCGGACGGTGCTCTTCGTCGACACGGCGGGCGAGCCGTCGGCGCCGGGGCGCGGCGGGACCCGTTCGGGTTCGGTGGACTGGGCGCGGGTGACGGAACGGATCGTGTCCGCGTGGACGGCGTACGCCGAGGACCCGGACGGGTTCGAGGCGCGGGCCGGTGTGGCGCGTGCGGTGAGCGTGGTCGACCTGCTCGACGAGGTCGTCGACGTGACCCCGGCCCGGCAGGTGCGCGCCTCCCGGGCGGACGTCGACCCGCGGGAACTGGCCCGCGAGACCGCCGCGGCCCGCGAAGGGCTGGCGGCGGCGGCGCGGACGGTGGCCGAACTGGCCGGCACGGCGTCGTGGAGCGCCGCGGGGGCTTCGGCCCGCGAATGGCGCACGGCCACGGTGTCGGACCTGGCCCGGGGCGGGGCGCTGAAGGTGCTGCGCGCGGTGCCCATCTCGCCGCGGGCGACGGCCGCCGGGGCGGAGGACCCGCAGGCGGGCGCCGACCGCGGGGAACGCCGGCCCGTTCTGACGGGCGGTGACATCGCCCGCGGGACCGGGCCGACGGGGCGGGCCTTGGACGTGCAGGCCGAGCAGATGCCGGAGATCGCCGTGGGCGACGTCCTGGTGCGCAACCTGGTCGGCGGCGCCGGCGCCGTGGCCCGGGTCGCGGGCGAGGCGGAGGCCGGCACCCTGCTGGGGGTCGGCGTCCACCTGTTCCGGCCGGACCCGGCGCGGCTGAACCCCTGGTTCCTCCTAGGTTTCCTCAGCTCCGAGGCCAACCTGGCCGGCGCCTCGACCGGCAGTTCCACGCTCCACCTCAGCCCGGGGCGGCTGCGCGTACCGCTGCTGCCGCTGGCGGAGCAGCGCCGGTACGGCGAGGCCTTCCGCCACGTCGAGGCGCTGCGCGAACAGGCACGGCGCGCAGCGGACTCGGCCGAGGAGACGGCACGGCTCGTGAGCGGGGGGCTCACGGGCGGACAGCTGGTGCCGGAGTCCCTCTAGGCTCTGAGACCCCTCGTTCTTGACGCGGACGGGAGGACATCGCCCCTCCCACCGCGCCCACAGTCACCCATACCGGCCCCGGAAGGGAAACGGAAGAAGTCTTGAACAGCAGCAAGCACACGGAGTTGGCGAACCACGCGTGGTCCGTCGCCGACCTCCTGCGGGGGGACTACAAGCAGTCCGACTACGGCAAGGTCATCCTGCCGTTCACGGTGCTGCGGCGACTGGAGTGCGTGCTGGAGCCGACCCGCGAGGAGGTCGCCGAGATCGCGGAGCGGTACAAGGACGGCGACATCGACCCGGACCGCTTCCTGCGCCGGGCCTCTGGCCACGCCTTCTACAACAGGACCACACTGACCCTGAAGAAGATCGCGGCGGACCCGCAGAACGCGGCGAGGAACCTCACCGTGTACATCGGGGCGTTCTCCGACAACGCCCGCGGCGTCCTGGACCGCTTCGAGTTCGCCCAGCAGATCAAGCGGCTGGACGGCGCGGGACTGCTCTACCAGGTCATCGGCAAGTTCACCGACCTGGACCTGCGTCCCGAGACCGTGCCCAACCACAACATGGGCTACATCTTCGAGGAGCTGATCCGCCGCTTCTCCGAGCAGTCCAACGAGACGGCCGGTGAGCACTTCACCCCGCGCGAGGTCATCCAGCTCATGGTGCGGCTGCTGGTCGCCCCGGACGGTGACGCGCTCCAGCTCCCGGGCGCGGTGCGCACGGTCCTCGACCCGGCCTGCGGCACGGGCGGCATGCTCTCCGCGATGGACGACCTGATCACGGAGCTGAACCCGGACGCCACGGTGGAGGTGTACGGGCAGGAACTCAACCCCGAGTCCTGGGCGATCTGCCGGTCCGACCTCATGATCAAGGGCCAGGACCCGGAGAACATCGCCTTCGGCAACTCCTTCTCCGACGACGGCCACGCCCGCAGGACCTTCGACTACATGCTGGCCAACCCGCCGTTCGGCGTGGAGTGGAAGAAGGTCAAGGACGAGGTCGAGCGCGAGCACCGGACGCTCGGCGACGCCGGCCGCTTCGGCGCGGGGCTGCCGCGCATCAACGACGGCTCGCTGCTGTTCCTCCAGCACATGATCTCCAAGATGAAGCCGGTCGACGTGGACGGCGGGGGCGGCTCACGCCTGGCGATCGTCTTCAACGGCTCGCCCCTCTTCACCGGCGCGGCCGGTTCGGGCGAGTCGGAGATCCGCCGCTGGATCCTGGAGAACGACTGGCTGGAGGCCATCGTCGCCCTGCCGGACCAGCTCTTCTACAACACCGGCATCTCGACGTACTTCTGGATCCTGACCAACCGCAAGAGCCCCGACCACAAGGGCAAGGTCGTCCTGCTGGACGCCCGCGACCAGTGGCAGAAGATGCGCAAGTCGCTGGGCGACAAGCGCAAGGAGCTGGGCAAGGACCACATCGCCACGATCGTCAAGCTGTACGGCGAGGCCCTGGCGGTGGCGGACGACGCGGAACACCCGCTGCACGGCAAGGTGAAGGTCTTCCGCAACGAGGACTTCGGCTACCAGCGGATCACGGTCGAGCGCCCGCTGAAGCTGCGGTTCGAGGTGACGGAGGAGACGCTGGCGGCACTGGAGGCCTCCAAGGCGATCCAGAAGCTTCCGCAGGCTCCAATCCTGGCGGACGCGTTCAAGTCACTGATGGGCACGAGCTGGGCGACGAAGCAGGAGGCTTGGCTCGCGTTGAAGGATGCGGTGGTCCAGGCCGGCGGGACGTGGCCCACGGGGGCGCCGTTCAACAAGGCGCTGCGCGAGGTCGTCGGCGTACGGGACCCGGAGGGCGAGGTGCAGCTCGTCAAGGGCGAGCCCGAGCCGGACGGGGAGCTGCGGGACTACGAGAACGTTCCGTTGGGCGAGGACGTCGAGGAGTACCTGGCGCGCGAGGTCCACCCGCATGTGCCGGACGCGTGGATCGACCACAGCAAGACGAAGATTGGGTACGAGATTCCGTTCACGCGGCATTTCTACGTTTACGAGCCGCCGCGGCCGTTGGCGGAGATCGATGCGGAGTTGAAGGCGTTGGAGGCGGAGATTCAGGGCCTTCTCGGGGAGGTGACGGAATGACTCGGGGAGCACTGAGCGGCATTGCCGCACCTATTTACTGGGACTGGCAGGACCTTTGGGCGGTTGCGCCCCGCGTCAAAGAAGTTGGACGACCAGATCTTCCACCCCTGTCGGTCTTCCTCGATGCCGGGGTGGTCCCCCGCAGCTCACGGGAGGACAACCACAATCAGCTAGGAGAAGACCTCTCCCGCTACCTGGTAGTGCGCCCGGATGACATCGTCTTCAACAAGCTACGGACATGGCAAGGCGGGCTTGGCGTTTCTGGACACGAGGGCATCGTCAGTCCCGCCTACTTCGTCTGCCGGCCTAAAGCCTCTACGAACCCTCGGTTTCTCCACTACATCCTCCGCTCTGGCCCATACCTCGCCGAGTTGACCCGCATCTCGAAGTGGATGCCGCCGTCTCAGTTCGATACGCCCTGGGACCAATTGCGCAAGCTACCGATTCTCCTACCGCCCTTGGACGAGCAGCGCCGCATCGCCGACTTCCTCGACGCCGAGACCGCCCGCATCGACCATGTTGCGGGGTTGCGCCTCAAGCAACGTGACCTCCTTATTTCACGTCGGTGGTCGCACTTTCAGGAGGTCTTGGACGCCGCAGCTGGATCGGTGATTCCGCTGCGCCGCCTCGTACGCTCCATCATCGACGGCCCATTCGGGAGTGCTTTTTCCAGCGACGACTATACCGAGTCGGGCGCAGCAGTGGTACGGCTTGGGAACATCGGTTTCGCGGAATACAGGGCGACCGATCAGGCGTATATCCCGATGAGCTTGTACCAGCAGTTCCAATACCACCAGGTCAGTCGAGGAGACGTGCTCATCGCCGGACTGGGAGATGCCCGCAACCATGCCGGACGCGCTTGCGTGGCCCCAGATCTCGGCCCGGCAATCGTGAAGGGAAAGTGCTTCCGAGCACGTCTGGAGACAGAGACTGCCGACGCTGAATTTATTTCCCTGCTGCTATCCTCACCTGTCGGCGCCAGCGCGATCGAAGGCCGAGGCTCCACACGGTCCATGATCAATCTAGAGATTGTGAAGGCCGCAATGCTCCCTATCCCGGACCTGCGGACGCAACGATCTGTGGTAGCCGAGCACCAGCAATCCTGGAAGCAGACCAAAGCGGCCGTTGACGCTTGTGAGCGTCAGCTCGATCTACTAGCCGAACGCCGCCAAGCCCTCATCACCGCCGCCGTAACCGGCCAGTTCGACGTATCCACCGCCAGCGGACGCAACATCACCGAAGGAGTCTCCGTATGAGCCCCGTGCACGACGAGTCCTCCTTCGGCTCCGCCATCGTCGCCGCCCTCTGCGAGCGCGGCTGGCGCGAGGCAAATCCCGAGGACTATCAGCCCGACCTCGGCCTGGACACCAACGAGCTGTTCACCTTCATCGGCGCGACGCAGCCCGACGAGTGGGACGAACTGCTCACCGTCTACGGCGGCAACCCCAACGAGGCGCAGCGCGGTTTCGCGCAGCGCCTCGACCGGGCCATCGCCGATGACGGGCTGCTCCACGTCCTGCGCAACGGCGTGAAGGACCGCGGGGTCCTGCTCCGCGTGGCCTACTTCAAGCCCAACCTCATCTCCACCCCCTCCGTCCTCGACGGCTACCGGGCCAACCGCCTCACCGTCGTCCGTGAGCTGCCCTACGCCACCAAGCAGGCCGACTGGGGCCACCGCCTCGATCTGACCCTGTTCCTCAACGGCATCCCCGTCGCCACCGCCGAGTTGAAGAACCCGCTCACCGGTCAGGGCGTCGAGCAGGCCAAGGAGCAGTACCGCACGGACCGCGACCCGACCGAGCTGATCTTCACGCGTCGCGTGATCGCGAACTTCGCGGTCGACCCGGACCTGGTCTTCGTCACCACCCAGCTCCGCGGCAAGAGCACCCGGTTCCTGCCGTTCAACACCGGCTCGAACGGCCCCGGCCAGCCCGGCGGGGCAGGCAACCCGGCGCCGACCGCCCCCGGCACGTACGCCACTTCCTACCTCTGGGAAGAGGTCTGGCAGCGGGACAACTGGCTCGACCTCCTCCAGCGTTTCGTGCACCAGCAGAAGCACAAGACGCCCGGCGGCGGCACCACCAAGACGACGATCTTCCCCCGCTTCCACCAGTGGGACGTGGTCCGCAAGCTCACCGCGCACGCGTCCGTCCACGGCGCCGGTCAGAACTACCTGGTCATGGCCTCCGCTGGCTCCGGCAAGTCGAACACCATCGGTTGGCTGGCCCACCGTCTCAGCGACCTGCACGCCCGCCGCGATCCCGCTGTCCTGCGGCCCGACGCCCTCGCCGACGGCCGTATCAAGCCGGGCGAACCCGTCTTCGACAAGGTCATCGTCATCACCGACCGCCGCGCGCTGGACGCCCAGCTCTCGGCGACCGTCGGCAGCTTCTCGCAGACCGACGGCCTGGTCGTGAAGATCGACGAGAGGCACGGGGCGAAAAGCGAGCAGCTCGCCCGCGCCCTCTCCCGGGACACCGGAAAGATCGTCACGGTCACCCTGCACTCGTTCCCCGCGCTGCTGGACTACATCAAGCGCAATCCGACCGAGATCAAGGGCACCCGCTTCGCGGTCATCGTCGACGAGGCGCACTCCTCCCAGTCCGGTGACGCGGCCACCGCCGTGAAGTCGGCCCTGCGCGACCTCGGCCTGGACGCCGACTCGGACGACGAGGGCGCGACCAAGGTCGCCGTCGAGGACAAGCTGAAGGCGAAGGCGGTCGAGCGCTCCCGCGCCGCCAACCTCTCCTACTTCGCCTTCACGGCCACCCCCAAGGCCAAGACGCTCGAACTCTTCGGCACGGAAGGCGTGGAGAACGGCAAGACCGTCTACCGCCCCTTCCACACCTACTCCATGCGCCAGGCCATCGAGGAGGGCTTCATCCTCGACCCGCTGCGCAACTACGTCACCTACAAGACGTACTGGAAGCTCGCGAACCTCAACCGCGACGAGAAGGAGGTCGACCCCTCCAAGGCGAACAGCCTGCTCGCCCGGTTCGCCCTCATGCACGAGCACACGGTGTCCCAGCACGCCCAGGTGATCGTGGAGCACTTCGTCGCCCACACCCGCGGCCGGCTCGGCGGACGCGCCAAGGCCATGGTGGTCACGGCGTCCCGCCTGTCCGCCGTGCAGATGGCCCGCGCCATCAAGAGCTACATCGCCGACCGCGAGTACGACACCAAGTACCCGGACCTCGGCGTCCTGGTCGCCTTCTCCGGTCCCCTCACCATCGACGGCGAGGAGACCACCGAGAACAAGGAGAACGGCGGTCTGCCGGAGAGCGCGCTGCCCAAGGCGTTCGCATACACCCGCGCCGACGACAAGGCCGCGAAGGCCGGCGGCAGGGGCCAGCAGGAGTACCGGATCCTCGTCGTCGCCGAGAAGTACCAGACCGGCTTCGACCAGCCGCTCCTGACGACGATGTACGTCAACAAGACGCTGACCGGCATCGCCGCCGTGCAGACGCTCTCGCGCCTCAACCGCACCGCCGACCGCAAGTCGCAGGCCGACCTGGCCGTCCTGGACTTCGTCAACGAGGCCGAGGACATCCAGGACGCGTTCCGCCCGTACTTCGAGGAGGCGCACACCCTGCCCTCCGACCCCAACCTCCTCTACACGGCCCAGAGCCGCGTCATGTCCGCCCCGATCATCTCGGAGCAGGACATGGACGAGTTCGTCGCCGCGTACTTCGAGGCGCAGGAGAAGGCCGGCGGCTCCCAGACCAAGTGGGAGAAACTGCACGCCGAGCTGTACCGGCTCCTCTCCCCCGCCGTCACCCGCTTCAGCGCCCTCCTGGAGAGCGAGGAGGAGGACGACGTCGAGGCCGCCGAGGAGTTCCGGGCCCACCTCAACGACTACGTCCGCAAGTACGGCTTTCTCGCCCAGATCGTCCCGTACCAGGACGCCGACCTGGAACGCCTGTACCTGTACGGGCGCTACCTGCTCAACCGGCTCCCCCGCCTCGCGGACGGCGGCGTCGATATAGGGGAGGTCGACCTCAGCCACCTGCGCGTCGAGAAGACCGGCGAGCACGACAAGTCCCTCACGCCCGAAGGCCCGGCCGAACTCGAAGGGTTCGGCGACGGGGCGGGCGGCGGCAAGGACGCCGAGAAGTCACTGCTGTCGGAGCTGATCGAGAAGTTCAACGCGAAGTTCGGCACGGAGTTCACCGAGGAGGACGTCCTCCCCGCCTTCAACGCCACGAAAAAGGACCCGAAGGTCCGGGCCGCCGCCCTCGTCAACGACGAGGAGAACTTCGGCGTCGTCTTCGACAAAAAGTTCGAGGAGAACATGATGGACCACGTCTCCACCATCGACACGCTCGGCAAGCGGTACTTCGGAACGGACCGCGACTTCAAGTCCAACCTCGACCGCAGCGCCCGCCGCGCGGCCTGGCGGATGATCCGCCAGGAGGAAGGGCTGGACGACTTCTGAGGACGCCTGGGGCACCGGCACTCACCCGATGCCGGTGCCCCAGGTCGCGCCTGTCTCAGCCGCGCGCGGCCAGCCCGACGAAGTCGGCCCATGCCTGTCGCCCGAGCGCCAGGACAGGTCCCGCGAACTGTTTCGAGTCCCGGACCAGAACGGCGTCGGGAGCAGCAGCGACCTCGATGCACTCACCGCCGTTGCCCGTGCTGTAGCTGCTCTTGAACCATGTGACATCGCCTCCAGACGGCTCGGTCCGCTGGGCGCTCATGTCTCTCCCATCAGTTGCACGATGAACGCTGCCGACTCGCTCGGGGTCAGCGCCTGTGACCGGAGGATGCCATAACGCGCTTCAAGCGTGCGTACATACTTGCTGTCCGTATGAAGACGACTGTGATCCTGTACTTCGGCGTACGCGATCCGTTGGTCGTCATCAGTGTCGATCAAGGTGAAGGGGCCTCCGAGCGCACCGTGGTCGGCACGCCCGGTAGGCATGACCTGGATTTCTACGTTCCGGGACTGGCCGAGAAGCAGGATGTGCTCCAGCGCCTCCCGTAGAACTTGCGTCCCTCCCAGCGGCCTTCTGAGGACCGCCTCCTCGATGACGAAGCTCATCAAGGGAGCCGGCCGACGGTTGAAGATCTCCTGTCGTTGCAGGCGCGCTTCAAGCCCTTCCTCGATCACCTCGTCGCTCAGCAAGGGGCGTTCCATGTGGAAGACGGCTCGGGCGTAAGCCTCGGTCTGCAACAAGCCAGGTACGGCATAGACGGCGTACACATTCAATGCTGACGCCTTAGCCTCAAGCCGGGCGGCATCCTGGAAGAAGACGGGATACCGCGCCCGGGCCACCTCCCCCTTCATCGCCACCAACACCCCACCCGCGTCCAGCACGTCGTCCGCCTCGTCGATGAACCGAGGTTGCGGAACCCGCCGTCCCTGCTCGTAGGAGGCGATCGTGTCGGCCGAGTACCCGACCCGTCTGCCGAACTCGGCCCGGTCCAGCCCCGCCCGCGTCCGCAGCAGCTTCAACTGCCGTCCGAACGCGCCGATCAGACCCCTCGCCGACTCCTCCTCCGCGTGGCGCTGCCCCGGCACCCCGGCGCCGACGCCGCTCTCCTTGTCGTCCACCACCGCACACCCCACTTCCCGCTCACGCGGCCGTACCGTCCCGTACACGGTGCGCGCCCCCGGGTACTCCCCACCGCGTCGGCGCGTCACCCCTGGTCACGCTATGCCACACCCGGCGACGCTGCGTGCATGAACCGAACGGAACAACCCGCACCGGCGACCCCCGCCCACGCCTGCTTCACCCTCCGCTTCAGCTCCACGCCCCGGGGCGCGCGCCTGGCCCGCCGGCTCTGCTCCGAGCGGCTCGCCTCCTGGGGCGTGCCGTACGGCAGCGACGACCACGACGTGCTGAGCCTGCTCGTCTCCGAACTCGCCACCAACGCCGTCACCCACGGCCACGTGTCCGGTCGTGACTTCCGCGTCCATCTCCTCGCCTATGCCGTGCCCACCACCGCGTACCTCACCGTCCGCGTGGAGGTCACCGACACGCGGGGGGACTCGCTTCCCGAGCCCGCCACCGCCCCCGTCACCGACCCGGCCACCGGTCTGCCCCGGACCGGCGGACGCGGTCTGCTCCTGGTCGCGGCCCTCGCGGACCGCTGGGGCTGCGCGCCGCGCCCGGACGGCCCCGGCAAGACGGTCTGGGCCGAGTACGCGGTGGCGGCGGTGGTGTGATGCGGGTCGTCCGCCGCGCCCTGGCAGGGCGGGGCTGGACGCAGTGATCCCTTTCCGGGGAGACTGACCGCGACCGACGGGGCTCGGGGGAACGGGCGGGCGCCGGTGAGGACGCGGGGCGGGGACAGGTGCCGGAGAAACCGGTCGCGGGCCGCTACGAGCTGCTGGAGCGGCTCGGCAACGGCGGCATGGGCGACGTGTGGCGGGGTTACGACGCGGTCCTGGACCGTCCGGTCGCCGTGAAGCGGATCCGGCCGCAGGTCGTCGCCGCCACGCCGCAGCTGGCCGAGGAGCTGGAGCGGCGCTTCCGGCGCGAGGCGCGGATCACCGCCCGCATCCAGCACCCGGGCGTGCCGCAGGTGTACGACGCCGTCCTCGACAGCACCCACGAGCACCTGTTCCTCGTCATGGAGCTGGTGGAGGGCGTCCCCCTCACCCGGTACGTGCACGAGGAGCGGCCCCTGCCCGTCAGCTGGGCGGTGGCGGTCGCCGCGCAGGTCGCCACCGTGCTGTCGTACGCGCACGACGTGCCCGTGGTGCACCGCGACCTGAAGCCGTCCAACATCCTGGTCGCGCGGGACGGCACGGTGAAGGTCCTCGACTTCGGCGTCGCGGCGATCCTGCAGACCGACGTCACCAGGCTGACGGCCTCCGGCCGGCCCATCGGCACGCACCAGTACATGTCGCCCGAGCAGGTGCGCGGCACCCGTGTCACCCCGCGCACCGACCTCTACGCCCTCGGCTGCGTGCTCCACGAACTGCTGTGCGGCAAGCCGCTGTTCAGCGCGCGCGGCGACTTCGAGCTGATGGACCGGCACGTCCGGGCCGCGCCCACCCCGCTGCGGCGGCTGCGCGCGGACGTGCCGGAGGAACTGGAAGCACTGGTCCTGCACTTGCTCCGCAAGTCCCCGGAGAGCCGGCCGGTGGACGTGCAGGAGGTGTACGAGCGGCTGGCGCCCTTCCTGCCCGCGCCCGGGGAGTCCTCCGCCCTCGGGGAGGCCGGGCCGCCCGGGGCGCCGGACCCGACCGGGCTCTACCGCCGCCCCTACGCGCCCCGTGCCCGGGCCGAGAGCCGTCCCCGCCCCGCCCCGGGCACGGCGGCGCCCGGCCAGGTCGCCGCGTACGTGGTCTCACCGCCCGAGCGGGAGCTGCTGCGGGCCCAGCTGCGGGAGGTGGACGAGCACTACATCGCCCTCATGGAGGAGGAGCGCTACACGCAGGCCGCCGAGGTCGCGGGCGAGATGATCGAGCCGCTGGCGCGGGCCCTGGGCGCCGAGAACAAGGCCGTGCTGCGGCTGCGGCGGCGCCGGGCGGTCAGCCGGCAGCTGGCCGGCGACCACCGGGCGGCCCTGCCCGAGTTCGAGGTGCTGGCCGAGGCGTTCGCCCGCGTCGACGGGCCGGCCGGCGAGGCCGCCCGCGACTGCCGCGCCCAGGCCGCCCGCTGCCGCGGCGAACTCGGCCAGGTGACCGAGGCGCTGGCGGAGCTGCGGGCGGTCCTCGACGTGGAGCGGGCCGTCGAGAGCGACGTCAGCGACGCGGCGGTGGAGCTGCGCCGCGACATCGGCATGCTGCTGCTCAGCCAGGGCGACCCGGAGGAGGCCGGGGCCTGGCTGGCGGCCCTGTACGAGGACGTGGTGCTCGTCCACGGCCCGCGCCACGACGTGGCCGCCGAGGCCGCCGAGGTCCTGGCCATGCTCCGCCGGGAACTCGGCGGCGACGGGTGACCGTCGCCGACCGGCCGGAGAGCCGGTGCGAGAACGCCCGGACGGCCCGCGGTCACGCCGCGGCGGCCTAGAATCCCGTCATGCCGCACCTCGCCCTCGACAAGGCCTTCTGCCAGCAGCTGGAGAAACTCGAGAAGCACGTCAGGAACGGCGTGTTCGACGCCTGGGAGAAGTTCGAGCGGCTCACCCTCGACCAGCTCTTCAAAGACCCCGGCTTGAAGCTGGAATCCCTCAAGGGGGCCAAGGACCGGCAGATCCGGACCATCCGGATCACCCAGGGATACCGCGGCGTGGTCCTCGCGCCCGCGACGGGCGACACCTTCGTGCTGCTGCGGGTCGGCCCGCACGACGAGGCCACCGAGTGGGCGGTGAAGCAGAAGGCGACCATCAACGCCGTCACCGGCGCCGTGGAACTCCGCGAGATCGCCACCCTGGAGGAGCTGGCCCCCGCCTACGAGCGCATCGCGCCCGCCGAGGAGCGGCGGCTCTTCGCGAAGGTCTCCGACGGGGAGATGGCCGCGCTCGGCATCGACGCCACCACCCTCGCGCAGGCCCGCGTGCTGACCAGCCTGGAACAGCTCGACGTCTTCGGGCGGTTCTTCCCGCCGGACCAGTACCAGGTGCTGGAGCACCTGGCGCTCGGCGCGAGCGTCGAGCAGACGTGGCAGGAGGTCGTCGTGCCGGCGCTGGCCGACGCGACCTCCCAGGAGCCCGTCGACACCACCGACTACGCGACCGCCATCGCGCACACCCGCACCCGGATCGCCGTCGTCACGGACGCCGACGAACTGCGCGACATCCTCGACAAGCCGTTCGCCGCCTGGCGGGTCTTCCTGCACCCCGCCCAGCACAAGGTCGCCTACCGCCCGTCGTACTCCGGCCCCGCACAGGTGACCGGCGGACCCGGCACCGGGAAGTCCGTCGTCGCCCTGCACCGGGTGCGGCACCTGCTGCGGCACCTGCGCGACGGCGACCGCATCCTGCTCACCACCTTCACCAACGCCCTCGTGGACTCCCTCACCGAGGGCCTCTGCCTGCTCGTCGACGATCCCGACCTGCGCGACCGGGTCGACGTCATGACCGTCGACGCCTTCGCCGGACGCGTGGTCAACACCTCGCGCCGGCCGCTCAGCGGGTACGAGGAGACCGCACGGTGGGAGCAGGCCGCCGAGGCCACCGGCTTCACCGGCACCCCGCAGTTCCTCGCCCAGGAGTACAAGCACGTCGTCCTCGCCCAGGACCTCCGCGGCCAGGAGCAGTACGAGCGCTGCGAGCGCCGGGGCCGCGGCAGCGCGCTGCCCGCCTCCGCCCGGCCGCTGGTGTGGCGGACCGTTCAGGAGTTCACCCGGCGGCTGGCCGAGGACGGGCTGCGCACCTACCTCGGCACCTGCGTGGAGGCCACCGACCTGCTGGCCGGGCAGGGGCCGTGCTACCGGCACGTCGTCGTCGACGAGGCCCAGGACCTCCACCCGGCCCAGTGGCGGATGCTCCGCGCGGCCGTCCCGCGCCGCCCCGACGACCTGTTCGTCGCGGGCGACCCGCACCAGCGGATCTACGACAACCGGGTGTCGCTGAAGTCCCTCGGCATCAACGTCGCGGGCCGTTCGACCAAGCTGCGCAAGAACTACCGCTCCACCCAGGAGATCCTCAGCTGGGCGACGGGGCTCCTGCTCGGCCGCCCCTACGCCGAACTGGCCGACAGCGGACGGCACGACACCCTGGTCGGGTACAGCTCCGCCCTGCACGGCTGCGGGCCGCGCCTGCACGCGGCGAAGACGGAGGAGGCCGAACTCGACGCCCTGGTCGAGCAGGTGCGCGCGTGGGTGGACGGCGGTGCCGCGTACGGGGAGATCGGGATCTGCGCGCGGTTCAACAAGACCTGCCAGAAGGCCAAGGACCGCCTGATCGCGGCGGGGATTCCCGCCAGCCGGGTCCGCGCGGGCGCCGCCCGCACCGATGACGCGGTCAACGTGGGCACCATGCACACCTTCAAGGGGCTCGAGTACCGCTACACCGCCGTCGTCGGCGCCGACGACCGCGCTCTGCCCAACCCGTCGGCCATCACCCCAAAGGAGGTCGACCGGCTCCAGCACGAGGCCGACCTCACCGCGGAACGCTGCCTGCTGTTCGTCGCCTGCACCCGGGCGCGGGACGGTCTGTACGTCTCGTGGACCGGGGAACCGAGCCCGTTCCTGGTCGAGGCCGGGTGCGGGGCGGGGTAGTCGGGGACCGGTCACGTATCTTCACCGCATGCACTCCTACACGATCGGCCAGGCGGCGCGGCTGCTCGGCGTCAGTCCCGACACCGCGCGCCGCTGGGCGGACGCGGGCCGGGTGGCCACCCACCGGGACGAGGCCGGGCGGCGGCTCGTCGACGGCCGGGACCTGGCGGCCTTCTCGGTGGAGCTGGCCAAGTCCGGCGGCGGTGAGGAAGACGCCTCGTACACCTCCGTCCGCAACGCCTTCCCCGGCATCGTCACCGCCGTGAAGCTCGGCGATGTCGCCGCGCAGGTCGAGATCCAGGCGGGTCCGCACCGGCTGGTGTCGCTGCTGACCCGTGAGGCCGTGGAGGAACTGGGGCTGGAGGTCGGCATGGAGGCCACCGCCCGCGTGAAGTCGACCAACGTGCACATCGACCGCGTGTGAGCGGCGCGCGACACCCTCACCGGCGCACGCATCTGCCGACTTCATCGCTCGCGCATCATGCTGATGCGAACCCGTAGCACACTTCTGGCTGGCATCTGCGGCATTATCATCGGGACATCCCGCTGTCAGGAGTCCGAGGGAGTGGACCTGTGATGACCCGTGCCCGTGCCCGTACCCGTGCGCTGCCGGCGGCCGGAGCGGGCGTCGCCGCGCTGCTCGCGCTGAGCGCCTGTTCGTCGTCGGACGGCTCCGCGGCGGCCACGCCGGACTCCTCCACCTCGGACCGGCTGTCCGGCACGGTGACCGTCTTCGCCGCGGCCTCGCTGAAGGAGAGCTTCACGGCGCTGGGCGAGACGTTCGAGAAGGTCCACCCCGGTACCGAGGTGACGTTCAGCTTCGGCGGCAGCGACTCGCTCGCGGCGAGCATCACCGGGGGCGCCCCCGCCGACGTCTTCGCCTCGGCCAGCCCCAAGACGATGAAGATCGTCACGGACGCCGGGGACGCGGCGGGCACCCCCGTCACCTTCGTGCGCAACCAGCTGGAGATCGCCACCCTGCCGGGCAACCCGCACGGCATCGACTCGCTGGAGGACCTCACCGACGCGAAGCTGAAGGTCGTGCTGTGCGCCGAGGAGGTGCCGTGCGGGGCCGCCGCCAAGACCGCCCTCGCCGCCGGCGGCCTGAAGCTCACCCCGGTCTCCTACGAGCAGGACGTCAAGGCCGCCCTGACCAAGGTCGAGCTGAAGGAGGCCGACGCGGCCGTCGTCTACAAGACCGATGTGCACGCGGCGGGTGACAAAGTGGAGGGCGTGGACTTCCCCGAATCCGCCGAGGCCGTCAACGACTACCCGATCGCCCGTCTGAAGGACGCCGGCAACACCGCGGGCGCCGACGCCTTCATCGACCTGGTGCGGTCCGACGAAGGGCAGCGGGTGCTGGCCGAGGCCGGGTTCCTGACGTCGTGACCCCGGCCGACGAAGCCGTACGCGCCCGGCGCCGGCCCGTGCGGGCCCAGGTGCGCGGCGTGCCGCTGCCGCTGCTGGTGCCCGCGGTGATCGGCCTGGCGTTCCTGATCGTGCCGCTGATCGCCCTGCTGGTACGGACCCCGTGGTCGGGCCTGCCCGAGCTGCTGACCAGCGCCGGGGTGTGGCAGGCACTGCGGCTGTCGCTGCTGTGCGCCACGGCGGCGACGGCGGTGAGCATGGTGATCGGGGTGCCGCTGGCCTGGCTGCTGGCCCGGGTGGAGTTCCCCGGGCGCCGGCTGGTGCGGTCCCTGGTGACGCTGCCGCTGGTGCTGCCGCCGGTCGTCGGCGGCGTCGCCCTGCTGATGGCGTTCGGCCGCAACGGCGTCGTCGGGTCGTGGCTGGACGACTGGTCCGGCCTCACCCTGCCGTTCACCACCACCGGCGTGGTGGTCGCGGAGGCCTTCGTCGCGATGCCGTTCCTGGTCATCAGCGTCGAGGGCACCCTGCGCGCCGCCGACCCGCGCTACGAGGAGGCGGCGGCCACCCTGGGCGCCTCCCGCTTCACCGCGTTCCGCCGGGTCACACTGCCGCTGATCGCGCCGGGCGTCGCGGCCGGCGCCGTACTGGCCTGGGCGCGGGCGCTGGGCGAGTTCGGCGCGACGATCACCTTCGCGGGCAACTTCCCCGGCCGCACCCAGACCATGCCGCTCGCCGTCTACCTGGCCCTGCAGAGCGATCCGGAGGCCGCCACCGCCCTGAGCCTGGTGCTGCTGGCCGTGTCCGTCGCCGTCCTCGCCGGGCTGCGCGACCGCTGGATGACCGCCGGATGACCGGCCTCACCGGCAGCGCGGACGCCGCACGCGCCGGCCTCGACGCCCGTCTCGTCGTCGAGCGCGGCACGTTCCGGCTGGATCTCGAACTGACCGCCGCACCGGGCGAGGTGGTGGCCCTGCTCGGCCCGAACGGCGCCGGGAAGACCACCGCCCTGCGCGCCCTGGCCGGGCTGACCCCGCTCACCGGCGGGCGGCTGCGGCTGGACGGCGCGGCGCTGGAGCGCACCCCGCCGGAGCTGCGCCCGGTCGGCGTCGTCTTCCAGGACTACCTGCTCTTCCCGCACCTGACCGCGCTGGACAACGTGGCCTTCGGGCCGCGCTGTCAGGGCGTGGGCAAGGCCGAGGCGCGGGCGCGGGCCGCCGCGTGGCTGGAGCGGCTGGGGCTCGCCGAGCACGCCGGGGTCAAGCCGCGCCGGCTCTCCGGCGGGCAGGCGCAGCGCGTCGCCGTCGCCCGCGCGCTGGCCACCCGGCCCCGGCTGCTGCTGCTCGACGAACCCCTCGCGGCGCTGGACGCCCGTACCCGGCTGGAGGTCCGGGCCGAACTGCGGCGCCATCTGGCGGAGTTCGAGGCCGTCGCCGTCCTCGTCACCCACGACCCGCTGGACGCGATGGTGCTGGCGGACCGGCTGGTGGTCGTCGAGCACGGGCGGGTCGTGCAGGAGGGCGGTCCGTCCGACATCGCCCGCCGGCCCCGTACCGACTACGTCGCCCGGCTGGTCGGCCTGAACCTGTACCGGGGCGAGGCCGACGGGCACACCGTCCGGCTCGCCTCCGGTCCGTCCGTCGTCACCACCGAGGAGCTGTCCGGGCCGGCCTTCGTGGCGTTCCCGCCGAGCGCGGTCACCCTGCACCGGGACCGGCCCACCGGCTCCAGCGCCCGCAACCTGTGGCACTGCGAGGTCACGGGCATGGAACCGCACGGGGACCAGATCCGGGCCGCGCTCCGCGGCGAACTGGCGCTCGCCGCCGATCTCAGCGCGGTCGCCGCGGCGGAACTCGGCCTCCGGCCGGGCGCGGAGGTCTGGGCGACGGTGAAGGCGGCGCAGACCCACGCGTATCCCGCCTGAGCGGCCGCGGGACGGCCGTCGAAAGGCCGTTGAACGGCCGGCCACGGAACGGCCGTCGAACGGCCACTGAGCGGCCACGGGACGGGCGCCGGGCAGCCGTCGAACGGCCACTGAGCAGCCGTCGAGCAGCCACTGAGCAGCCGTCGAGCAGCCACTGGGCGGGCCTCATCCCGCCAGCGGATTGGGCAGCGGCAGATAGCGGGCGGCGGCGCCGTCCGCGCCGGTCCAGCGCAGGAGGAGGTTGGTCTTGCCGGGCAGGGTGGGCGCGGTGAGCAGGGCGGGGATCTCGGGGAGGGCGTGCCGGGCCAGCTCGCGGCGGACGGCGGGCCAGGGGTCCGTCCCCGGGTGCCGTTCGGCCAGTGCCCCGGCGACCTCGGTGAGGTGGTTGACGACCAGGCAGTACACCAGCCGCTCCCAGCCGGCCTCCCGGGAGACCTCCGGCAGCAGCTTGACGCCCTCGGCGTCCCGGAACAGCGCCTGTACGGGCGTCCCGTGGGCGTCGACCGCGACCAGGGTGTTCTGGAGGTGGGCCTCCAGGACGACGCCGTGGTCGTGGAAGGCGCTGAGGGCCGGGGGGACCACCTGGGCGAGGTACGCCTCCCACCAGGCGTCCGGGTCGCCGGCGGCGGCGAGCGGGCTGCCCGTGAAGCCCTCGGCCAGGCCGGCGGCGAGCAGCGGGGTGGCGCCGGGCAGCAGATGGCCGCGCAGTCCGTCGCGGACCAGGACGGCGAGTTCCTCGAAGGCGAAGGCGGCGGTGCGGTAGCCGGTGTCGCCCAGCCAGGCGGCGGGGCCGGGCCCCGCGGTGACGGCGGCGCGGGCCGCGGTGTCCGTGCGGCGCAGCCTGAGCAGGTCGTGGCGCCACAGCCGGCGGATGTCGTTGGTGATGCGCACGTCGAGGCTGAACTTGAGGAACAGGTCGCTCTCCGGCACGTAGAGGGTGCGGATCGCGGCCGTGGGCCAGGCGGGGGCGGTGGTCTCGCCCAGCCGGATCAGACGGCCGTCGGCGAAGGCCGGGGCGAGGGCGTCGGCGGTCAGGGCGAGCTGCCAGGGGTGCGCGGGCAGCAGCCGGTAGCCGGGCGGGGCCTCGCCCAGGGCGTCGAGGGCGGCGGTGTCGCCCTCCTCGACGACCGTGTCCGCGCGCAGCCCGAGGAGCGTCAGCGGGAAGCGGGCGTGCGCCTCGGGGGCGTAGGGCAGCCAGGCCGCGGTCGGGCCGCCGCCGCGGGCCTTGGGCGCGGGGTGGTGGGGGTGGCCGATGAGCAGGGCCTGTTCGGAGCGGAGGTACGGGTCGGCGGGCGGGCGCGCGGCGGCGCGGGCGGTCAGCAGGGCGGCCACCGCGTCCCGGCTGGCGGTCATCTCGGTGGGCAGTTCGTGGTTGGACAGGCCGGTGTGGAGCAGGAGTTCCTCGGCGACGAGTTCGACCAGTTCGGCGTGGCCGACGCGGTGCCAGCCGCCCGCCGTGCGGACCTCCGGGCCGGCCGGGCGCCGGCCGCCGCGCACCCGCAGCAGCCGGCCCGTGCCCGGCAGCCGGTACGTCGGCCGGCCTCCGGGCCCGGGACGCGGGCCCCGGCCGGGGACGGAGGCGGGCAAGGGTTCGGCCACCTCGCGCAGCAGGCAGTTGAGCAGCGGTACCACCGCGCAGGCGTCGGCCGACGCCGCGACGGCGTCACGGATCACGGCGTCGTCGCCGGTGGACGGGGGCAGGACATCCACGCGTTCCACTCGTTCCCTACGGTCTGTCATGGGCGGAGAGGATCAGTATGTCTGCCCCCGTCACTCCCCCGTGACGCCCCGTACACGACCGAGTCCTGCCCGAGTCCTGCCCGAGTCCTGCCCGAGTCCGCACCCGAGGAGCCCGAACGTGCACCGTCCCCCCACCGCCGAGGCCGAGGTCGCCGAGGAACTGGCCGCCGTCCGTCCCGGTCTCCTCCCCCGGTTCACGGCCTATCTGCCGGGCGCCCGCGCGGCCGTGCTGTCCCGGCTGTGGCGCGCGCTGGCCCATGACCCGCTGCCGTGGGTCGTCCGCCGTGAGCCCGTCGCCGGGGGGCTCGTCCTGCGCCTGCGGGACGGCCGCCGGCTGTACGGCCCGGACGCCGACCCGTACCGCACCGACGCCTACGTCACCGCCGTACGGTGCGACGAGTCCGAGTACGCCGACCCGGCGCGGCTGATGACCGGTCTCGCCGTACCCGGCTCCGAGGGGTTCGCCGCCGAACTGGGGCACAGTACCGCGTCGTTGGCGCTGTCCCGGGCGGGGCGGGAGGTGGGTGCCGCGTGGCCGGAGAGCGGCTGGGAGTGGGAGCAGCGGGTGGTCGACGGGCACCCCTTCCACCCCGGCTGCCGGTCCCGGCCGGGTTTCTCGGTGGCCGAGCAGCTCGCCTACGCGCCCGAGCACGGGCCGGTGGTGTCGCTGGGGCAGGTGCCGGTGCCGGCCGAGGAGTGCCTGGTGTCGGGCGACTGGCCGGCCTGGATGCGGGACGGGGGGCGGCTGCTGCTGCCGGTGCACCCGTGGCAGGCGGCGCATGTGCTGAAGGGACTGGGCGAGGGGGCGTCACGGGGGCTGGACGCGGGGGTCGCGCGGGGGCCGGGCGAAGGGGCGGGGCGGGAGCTGGGCGAAGGGGCGGTGCGGGGGCCGGGTGGGGGCGGTTCCCGGCTCGACGCGCACCCGCTGATGTCGCTGCGCACCCTCGCCCTGTCCGGCGGCACGTCGCCCGGACCGCACGTCAAGACCGCGCTGAGCGCCCGGCTGACCTCCTCGGTACGGGACATCTCCGTCGCCTCGATCGCCGCGTCGGCGCCCCTGTCGGCGTTCGGCGAGCTGCTGGCCGCGCGCTGCGAGGGGCTGCTGCACATCACCCGGACGCTGGGCGCGGCCACCGCGTACTCCCCCGACCTCGCCGCCGTGCTGCGCGAGTCGCCGGACGTGTACGGGGCGCCCGGTGAGCGGGTCGTCCCGGTGGCGGCGCTGGCGACCACCTCGCTGCCCCGGACGCCCGGCTGGACGGGACGGCTCGCCCGGCTCGCGCTGCGGGTGGGGCTGCGCGCCCTGGAGCTGGGCGTGGCCCTGGAGGCGCACGGCCAGAACCTGCTGGTGGTGCTCTCCCCGGCGGGCGAACCGCTCCGGCTGGTCTACCGGGATCTGGCCGACCTCCGGGTCAGCCCGGCCCGGCTCGCCCGGCACGGCGTCCGGATGCCGGACCTGCCCGCCCGCATGGTCACGGACGACGTCACGGTGCTGCGGCGCAAGCTGTTCGGGTCCCTGGTGGCGGGCGCGCTGGCCGGTACGGCGGGTTCCGGGCCGGCGCTGCGGGAGGCCCTGGAGACGGCCGTACGGGAGCTGCCGCGCACCCCGGACCTCGCGGCGCTGTGCGAGGAGCCGCTGCCCGCGAAGGCGCTGACGCTGATGCGGCTGTCGCCGCGGCGGCCCGGCGACCAGTGGGCCGCGCTGCCCAATCCGCTGCGGATGTGAACCCGCCGCACCCGCCCGTTTTGGCCCACGGCACCCCGGGTCAATAGGATCCGCCGATGATCACAAGTAAACGGCTGGCGGCGGGCGTCTGCGCCCTGCTCGCCGCGCTGACGGCCGGGCTCGCCCTCCCGGCCCCGGCGTCCGCCGGCGAACCCACCGGCGAGGACGCCCCCCAGGTCGACCTCGTGCTCGACGTCAGCGGCTCCATGCGGACCAAGGACATCGACGGCGGGAGCCGGATGGCCGCGGCGAAGCAGGCGTTCAACGAGGTGCTCGACGCGACCCCCGAGGAAGTGCGCCTCGGCATCCGGACCCTCGGCGCGGACTATCCGGGCGACGACCGGAAGACGGGCTGCGAGGACACCGCCCGGCTCTATCCGGTCGGCCCGCTGGACCGCACGGAGGCCAAGACGGCGGTGGCGACGCTGGCGCCGACCGGCTGGACGCCGATCGGTCCCGCCCTGCTGGCGGCGGCCGACGACTTCGGGGACGGCACCGGTTCCAAGCGGATCGTGCTGATCAGCGACGGCGAGGACACCTGCGCGCCGCTCGACCCGTGCGAGGTGGCCCGTGAGATAGCCGCCAAGGGCATCGGGCTGACCATCGACACGCTCGGCCTGGTCCCCAACTCCACGATGCGCCAGCAGCTCAGCTGCATCGCGGAGGCGACCGGCGGGACGTACACGTCGGTGCAGCACACCGAGGAACTCACCGACAAGGTCAACCAGTTGGTGGACCAGGCGGCCGACCCGGTGGTGACGCCGGTCGCCACCGAGGGCGCGGAGCGCTGCGCGGCGGCGCCGACGCTGAAGTCCGGCCTGTACACCGACCGCGAGGAGTTCGGGCAGCGGCGCTGGTACCGCGTGGACGTGGAGCCGGGCCAGGAGCTGCGGGCCTCGGTGAGCGTGTCGGCCGACCGCGACGTGAACCCCTCCTACGGCGTGCTGCTGCGGGCGGTCACCGCGCACGGCCGGGAGATCGTGCGCGGTGAGGCCGCGGGCGACGGGCGTACGGACGTGATCTCGACGGGGCTGCGGTACCCGAAGGCCGAGGCCGACGGGGACGAGGACGAGGACGAGAAAGGGGACGCCACCGAGACCGTGTGCCTCGAAGTGGCCCACTCCTTCTCGGCGGCCTCGGGGGTGAAGACCACCCCGGGTCTGCCGCTGGAGCTGACCGTCGACGTCGTGGACGGCCCGGACCAGGCGTCCGACGTGGCCTCCTTCGGGCTCGGCCGCGGCTGGTGGCTGCTGGGCGCGCTGGTCGTGGTGGGCTTCCTCGCCGGACTGGTGTGGGGCTGGGTGTCGCGCTGGCGCATCGCCGTGTGGAGGACCAACTGATGCGGATCACAGGACTGGTGGGCGCGGCGCTGCTGGCGCTCGGACTGGCCGCGGGACCCGCGGCGGCGGACTCCTCACCGAGCCCTTCCGCCGAGGACGACGCGCCCACGCGGGCGGGGACGTCGTTCCGGACGGCGACGGAGATCGACCAGGGGCAGCGGGCGAGTGCGAGCGGCTCCGCGGGCGACTACCTGTACTGGTCGTTCCCGGCGGACGCCGGGCAGCGCCCCACGGTGAAGGCGACCGTGCAGCTGCCCGACACGCACGCGTCCCAGACCTGGCAGGTCGACGTCTACGACGGGCTGCGCCGCCGGCAGGCCTGCCAGTACGGCGCCCAGACGCGCACCGCGGCGGCGGGCACCTCCACCCTCGAACTGGCCTGCGTACTGCGCACGGTCCGGGCCTGGTCCGAGCCGTGGGCGAACGACCCGCTGCCGGGTACGTACTACGTCCGGGTGACGGCCCTGAACCTGCCGACCTCCGACCTCGGTCTGCCGGTCGGCGTGGCGGTGCGGGCCGACTCGAAGGACATGGGCGGCGCGGCGGCGGTGGACGGCTCGCTGGCCGAACCGCTGGTGCCGGGGATCGCGGTGACGTCCGCGCAGGACGAGGCGGACGAGGAGGATGAAGCGGACGAGGCGGACGGGTCCGGCGGCTCCGCCGTGCTGTCCGCGATCGAGCCCGAGGACGGCTGGTCCTCCGGCTGGTGGTCCGACCGGTGGGTGTGGACGGGCGTGGGCGCGGTGCTGGCCGCGCTGGCGGGCATCGGCGGCTACGCCCTGACCCGCGGCTCGGGCCGGCCCCGGGGGGTCCCGCCGGGCGCCTGACACCGGCGACCGCTCCTTCCAGGAAGGCCCGCCCGCCCGGCGGGCCTTCCCGCGTACGAGCACCCCGCCCACCCGGCAGACCCTCCCCCGTACGGGCACCCTGCCCACCCGGCGGACGTCCCTACGCCGCGGCCTCCCGCCGCCCCGGCGGGCCTTCCCCCGTACGAGCACCCCGCCCACCCGGCGGACCCTCCCCCGTACGGGCACCCCACCCACCCGGCGGACCCTCCCGTACAGGCACCCCGCCCGCCCGGCGGACGTCCCTACGCCGCGGCCTCCCGCCGCCCCAGCGGGCCTTCCCGCGTACGAGCACCCCGTCGGCCCGGCGGACCCTCCCCGTACAGGCACCCCGCCCACCCGGCGGACCCTCCCCGTACAGGCACCCCGCCCACCCGGCGGACCCTCCTCCGTACAGGCACCCCGCCCACCCGGCGGACGTCCCTACGCCGCGGCCTCCCGCAGCGCCTTCGCCAGTACGCCCTCCCCCGTCACCTCGACGCGCCCGGCCCGTACCGCGTCGGGCAGGCTCGTCTCGCCGCGGCCGACGGCGGCGCAGGTGCCGGCGTCCAGGACCAGGCGGGCGTCGGGTTCGCGGGGGGCGGGGCCCTCCCCGTAGGCCGGGCCGTCCGTGGCGCCGGCGTAGAGGTGGAAGACGCCGTCGTGGAAGTCGCCTTCCTCCAGCCGGACCTCGACGACGCCCTCGCCGACGCCCTCGCCGTCCAGGGCGCTCAGCAGCGGCAGCGCGAACCAGTGGGCGCGCAGGGCGTCCGTGGGCCGCCGTTCGTCCATCTCGCCCGCGCCCCAACTGCCCAGCGCCTGGAGCACGGGCAGCAACTCACGGCCGCGCCCGGTGAGTTCGTAGACGTAGGCCGCCGCGGGCGGGGGCAGCCGGCGGCGGGTGGCCAGTCCGTCGCGCTCCATGTCCTTCAGCCGGGAGGCGAGTACGTCCGTGCTCACGCCCGGCAGGTCCGCGTGCAGGTCGGTGTAGCGGCGCGGTCCGGCCAGCAGTTCCCGGACGATCAGCAGGGTCCAGCGGTCGCCGACGACGTCGAGGGCGCGGGCGGCGGAGCAGTACTGGTCGTAGCTTCGGCGACGAGGTGACATGCGACGCAGTGTAGACAAGGTGTTGGACTTTCCAAGCGTGAACTTGGTAAAACCAAGCAACACCAGATACCGGAGGGGAAGCGGCGCATGGAGTTCCGGCAGTCGAACAAGCTCAGCGAGGTCTGCTACGAGATCCGCGGCCCGGTGATAGAGCACGCCGACGCGCTGGAGGAGGCGGGCCACAGCGTGCTGCGCCTGAACACCGGCAACCCGGCGCTGTTCGGCTTCGAGGCGCCGGAGGAGATCCTCCAGGACATGATCCGGATGCTGCCGCGGGCGCACGGCTACACCGACTCGCGCGGCGTCCTCTCCGCCCGCCGGGCCGTCGCCCAGCGCTACCAGACCCTCGGCCTGGAGGTCGGGGTGGACGACGTGTGGCTGGGCAACGGCGTCTCCGAGCTGGTGTCGATGGCCGTGCAGGCGCTGGTGGAGGACGGCGACGAGGTCCTGATCCCCGCCCCCGACTTCCCCCTGTGGACGGCGGTGACCACCCTCGCGGGCGGCAGGGCGGTCCACTACCTGTGCGACGAGCAGGCCGACTGGTACCCGGACCTCGCCGACATGGAGTCGAAGATCACCGACCGCACCAAGGCGGTCGTCGTCATCAACCCCAACAACCCCACCGGCGCGGTCTATCCCAAGGAGGTCCTGGAGGGCATCCTCGACCTCGCCCGCCGGCACGGCCTGATGGTCCTCGCCGACGAGGTCTACGACCGCATCCTGTACGACGGCGAGGTCCACCACTCGACGGCGGCCCTCGCCCCCGACCTGGTGGTGCTCACCTTCTGCGGGCTGTCGAAGACGTACCGGGTGGCGGGGTTCCGCTCCGGCTGGCTGGTCGTGACGGGCCCGAAGCAGCACGCGCGCGACTACCTGGAGGGCCTGACGATGCTGGCCTCCATGCGGCTGTGCGCCAACGCGCCCGCCCAGTACGCCATCCAGGCCGCCCTCGGCGGCCGGCAGTCCATCCACGAGCTGACCGCGCCGGGCGGGCGGCTGCGCGAGCAGCGGGACGTGGCGTGGCAGAAGCTCAACGAGATCCCGGGCGTGTCGTGCGTGAAGCCCAAGGGGGCGCTGTACGCCTTCCCGCGCATCGACCCCGGGGTGCACCGCATCCACGACGACGAGAAGTTCGTCCTCGACCTGCTGCTGCGGGAGAAGATCCAGGTCGTCCAGGGCACCGGTTTCAACTGGCCGGCCCCCGACCACTTCCGCATCCTGACCCTGCCGCACGCGGAGGACCTGGAGGCGGCGATCGGACGGATCGGGCGGTTCCTGGACGGGTACCGGCAGTAGGCCGGCCCCGGACCGGCAGGAGGCCGGCCCCGGACCCGCGGCGGACCAACCCCGGACCGGTCGTAGGCTGGTGGCATGGGTGATCTTTTCCTCGTACGGCACGGCGAGACCGAGTGGTCGCGGTCGGGGCGGCACACCGGACTGACGGACGTGCCGCTGACCGAGCACGGCCGGGAGCAGGCGCGGAGCCTGGTGCCGCTGATCCGGTCGCACCGCATCGGGGCCGCCTTCGTGAGCCCGTTCCAGCGGGCCCGGGAGACGGCCGAGCTGATCGGACTGCACGGCGTGCGGATCGACCCCGACCTGCACGAGTGGGACTACGGCGGCTACGAGGGGATCACGACGCCGGAGATACAGCGGGACCGGCCAAACTGGTTCCTGTTCACGGACGGCGTCGCGCCCGGGCCGCCGGACCACCCCGGGGAGACGCCGGAGCAGGTCGGGGCGCGGGCCGACCGGGTGCTGGGGAAGGTGGACGCCGCGCTGGCGGACACCGAGGGGTGTGTGGTGCTGGTGGCGCACGGGCACTTCCTGCGGGTGCTCACCGCACGGCGCCTGGGTCTGCCGGCCTCCCACGGCGCCCTGTTCCAACTGGCGACGGGGACGCTGTGCCGGCTGGGCACCGAGCACGGGCGGCCGGTGATCGCCGCCTGGAACGTCCGGCCCGGACCCCCGTCCTAGACCCGCCGTCCGGGGACGCCGGGGAGGTTACCCGTGCGTTCCGCACATCGGAGTGGTGACAGCGGCAACTGTTCGGCCCTGTGCGCCCTGTGGCACCGTCGTTGCAGTCAGCGGCCGGTGGGAGGGAGCGGGCATGAACAAGGGCTACGCCGTGTACTGCGACGCGGACCCGTGTTTCTACGACGCTCCGCACCGCGCCGTCGCCCGGCCGGGCGGCGCCCGGTCCCGGTACGCCCTGGCCTCGGCGCCCGTCCCGGCGGGATGGCAGCGGAGCGAGAGCGGGGACTGGCTGGCGCTGCGCCCGGTCGACGCCGACCTGCCCGACCAGGGCTGGAAGATCCACGTCTCCGCCTGCCTCGACAACGCCGAGTCCGTGCTGGAGCGGGTGGCACGGCACTGCTTCGCGGGGGGCACGGCCTTCAAGTTCGTGCCCAGCCGCTACCTGCTGCACCAGCGCAACGCCAAGTACGCGGACCGGGCCGGCAGCGGCAAGTTCATCACCGTGTACCCGGCCGACGAGGCGCGGTTCGAGCGGCTCGCGGGTGAGCTGTCAAAGCTGCTGGCCGGCGAGCCCGGCCCGCACATCCTCAGTGACCTGCGGCTCGGCGAGGGCCCCGTGCACGTCCGCTACGGCGGCTTCACCCGCCGCAACTGCTACGACGCCGACGGCGAGCTGCGGCCGGCCGTGGCCGGCCCCGACGGGAAGCTCGTGCCCGACCTGCGCGGACCCGTCTTCCGGGTGCCGGAGTGGGTGACCGTGCCCGCCTTCCTGCGCCCGCACCTGGAGGCCCGCTCCGCGGTGACCGTGGCCGGCCTGCCCTACACCGTCGAGTCGGCGCTGCACTTCTCCAACGGCGGTGGGGTCTACCTCGGCCGGGACACCCGTACCGGCGAGCGGGTGGTGCTCAAGGAGGCCCGGCCGCACGCCGGACTGGCCGCCGACGGCGCCGACGCCGTGGCCCGGCTGCACCGCGAACGGCGGGCGCTGGAACGGCTGTCGGGGCTCGGCTGCACCCCCGAGGTGCTCGATCACCTGACGGTCGGGGACCACCACTTCCTGGTGCTGGAGTACCTCGACGGCAAACCGCTCAACACGTTCTTCGCACGCCGCCATCCGCTGATCGAGGCCGACCCGGACGAGCGGCGGCTGGCCGAGTACACCGACTGGGCCCTCGACGTCCACGCCCGGGTGGAGCGCGCCGTCGCGGACGTCCACGCGCGGGGCGTGGTCTTCAACGACCTGCACCTGTTCAACATCATGATCCGGGACGACGGCAGCGTCGCCCTGCTGGACTTCGAGGCCGCGCACCACGTCGGGGAACCCGGTCGGCAGACCGTCGCCAACCCGGCCTTCGTGGCACCCGCCGACCGGCGGGGCGTGGCGGTGGACCGGTACGCGCTGGCCTGTCTGCGGCTGGCCCTCTTCCTGCCCCTCACCAGCCTGTTCGCCCTGGACCGGTACAAGGCGGCGCACCTCGCCGACCTGGTGGCGAAGCAGTTCCCGGTGGACCGGGCCTTCCTGGACGCGGCGGTCGAGGAGATAACACAGGGAGCCGCGGGCTCCTCCCCGGCACGGGGCCCGGGCGGGCCGGTGGTCCCCGTCGAGCCGGGCGACTGGCCGCGCAGCCGGGAGTCGATGGCCGCGGCGATCCACGCGTCGGCGACCCCCTCCCGTACGGACCGTCTCTTCCCGGGCGACATCGCCCAGTTCGCGACGGCGGGCGGCGGGCTGGCCTTCGGCCACGGCGCGGCCGGGGTGCTGTACGCCCTGGCCGTGAGCGGCGCGGAGCGCCGCGAGGACGAGGAGCAGTGGCTGCTGGACCGCACCGGGCAGCTGCCCTCGGGCACGCCGCTCGGCTTCCACGACGGACTCGCCGGGATCGCCTGGACGCTGGAGCACCTCGGCCACCGCGACCGCGCCCTGGACCTCGCCGGGCTCCTCCTCGACCAGTCCTTCGACCACCTGTCCCCGGACCTGCACAGCGGCACCGCCGGGCTCGGCCTGGCCCTGGACTCGCTGGCCGCCACGACCGGTGACACCGCGCTGCGGTCGGCCGCCCTGCGCTGCGCCGACCTGACGGCGCGTCACGCGCCGGCCGGGGGCGCGGGCTCCTCCGCTCCCCCGCGCGCGGGGCTGCTGCACGGCGCGACGGGCGGCGCCCTGCTCTTCCTGCGGCTGTACGAACGCACCGGGGACACCGCGCTGCTCGATCTCGCGCGGGACGCCCTGCGCCGGGACCTGGCCCGCTGCGTCCGGGGCGCGGGCGGCGCGCTCCAGGTCGACGAGGGGTGGCGCACCATGCCCTACCTGGGCGCGGGCAGCGTGGGCATCGGCATGGTGCTCGACGACTACCTGGCGCACCGCGACGACGAGGAGTTCGCGCGGGCCAGAGCGGAGATCGTGGCCGCGGCGCAGGCCATGTTCTACGCCCAGCCGGGCCTGTACCGGGGCGTGGCCGGGATGGTGCTGTACCTGGCCCGCACCACGGCCCCGGTACCCGGCACGGGCCCCGAGGCCGTCCGGCGCCAGCTCGACGCGCTGTCCTGGCACGCCATGTCCTACCGCGGCCACCTCGCCTTCCCCGGCGAGCAGATGATGCGGCTGTCCATGGACCTGTCCACGGGAACGGCCGGCTGCCTGCTGGCCGTCGCCGCCGTGCACGGCGACCCGCCCGCCGGGCTGCCGTTCCTCCCGCCGCCGCGCCCCGCGCTGCGGCCCTCCGACTCGGCCTCATCCGGGGTCGTGATGAAACAACGGAACCCGTTGCCGTACGAGAGGAACATGTCATGAACCTGTTCGAACTGCAGTCGCTGGAGACCCCGAAGGACGAGGCCATGGGCGACGTCGAGACCGGCAGCCGCGCGAGCCTGCTGCTGTGTGGCGACAGCAGCCTCAGCGTCACGACCTGTAACTGACCGAGGCCACTCGGTACCGGCGCCCCGGGTCCACACCCGGGGCGCCGGGTTCGCGTCCGGGGCGCCGGGTTCGCGTCCGGGGCCCCGGGGTCGTCTCCGGGACGTCGGGTTCGCCTCCGGGGCGCCGGGTCCACGCCCAGGGCGCCGGGTTCGCGTCCGCGCCACCGGTACGGCGGGTCGGGCGCCGGGCGGAAGGGAGTTCCTCGATGGTGACGACCGGGCCCCGGGCACGGCGGGCACGACGGGCGCCCTCGGCGGGGGCCGCGGCCGACGGCGCGCGGCCGACACGCGTGCCCGAGCTGCTGGTGCTGCTGTGCTCGGTCGGGGCGGCGGTGACCGGGGTGGCCCAGCCCTTCGTCCTGGGCCGCACCCTCGACCTGCTGCTGCGCGGCGGTGACACGGGACGCTGGCTGCTGCTCAGTGCCGGCCTGCTGGTCGGCGAGGTGCTGTTCGACAGCCTCACCGCGCTGTCCACCGGCCGCTGCACCGCCGGGTGGACGGCCGCCGTCCGCTCCCGTGCCCTCGCCGGACTGCTGCGCTGCGCGCCCGACCGGGCGCGCGAGTTCTCCCCGGGGGACGTCGGGACCCGCCTGACCCTCAACGCCGCCGACGCGGGAGCGGCCCCGGCCGCCCGCGCCGCGCTGGCGGCCTCGCTGATCACCCCGGCCGGAGCGTTCGCGGCGCTGGCCCTCGTCGACGTATGGGTGGCGGGGTGCGTGCTGGCCGGGCTGCCCGCGCTGGCGCTGGTGCTGCGGACGTTCGCCCGGGACACGGGCGCGTCGGTGGCCGCCTACCAGCGCGTCCAGTCGCAGATCGCCACCCGGCTGCTGGAGGCACTGGACGGCGCGGCGACGATCGCCGCCGCGGGCACCGCGGCACGCGAACGCGAGCGGGTGCTGGCCCCGCTGCCGGAACTCGCTGCCCTGGGGCGGCGGATGTGGGCCCTGCACGGACGGGCACTGGGCAGGAGCGGCGTCCTGGTGCCGTCGCTGGTGCTGGCCGCCACCGCGGTGGGCGGGCTGCGTCTGGCGGCGGGCGCACTGAGCGTGGGCGGCCTGCTCGCCGCCTGCCGGTACGCGCAGCTGGCGGCCGGCGTCGGCGGGGCCGCGTCGCTGCTGGGCGCGGTGGTACGGGGCCGGGCGGCGCGGGCCCGGACCCTGGCGCTGGAGCGGCTGCCCGCGCTGGCCTACGGCACGCGGGGCCTTCCGGCGGACGGGCCGGGCGCCCTCGAACTGCGCGGTGTGCGGGTGGTACGCGACGGCCGGGAGGTGCTGCGCGTCGACGACCTGCGGATACCGGGCGGCGCCGGCGTCGCGGTGGTCGGCCGCGGCGGGGCGGGCAAGTCGGTGCTGGTGGCCGTGGCGGGGCGGCTCACCGACCCCGACGAGGGACAGGTGCTGCTGGACGGTGTCCCCCTGGAGCGGCTGAGCCGCGAGGCGTTGCGCGCCGAGGTCGCCTTCGCCTTCGAGCGTCCGGTGCTGGGCGAGGGCACGGTCGCCGAGGCGGTCGCCGCGGGGCCGCGGCGGGTCTCCGGCGAGCAGGTGCGGACGGCCCTGCGCGCCGCGGGCGCCGACGGCTTCGTACGCAGGCTGCCGCGCGGTGCCGGCACGCCGTTGCCGGTGGCGCCCCTGTCCGGGGGTGAGCGCCAGCGTCTGGGGCTGGCACGGGCGTTCGCGCACGCGGGGCGGCTGCTGATCATGGACGACGCGACGTCCAGTCTGGACACCGCCACGGAGCACGAGGTGGACCGGGCGTTGCGCCACTCCCCGCGGCGGGGCACCCGGCTGGTCGTCGCGCACCGGCCGTCGGTCGCCGCCCGGGCGGATCTGGTGATCTGGCTGGAGGACGGACGGGTGCGGGCCGTCGCGGCGCACCGCGAGCTGTGGCACACGGCCGCGTACCGGGCCGTCTTCGGCGTCGCCGGAACCGTGGCCACGACGACCCGGGACGCCGCACGGGACCGGCGTCCCGCCTCCCGGAAGGCACGACCGTGACCAGCACGACCAGCGGACGCGACGGCGCACGCGCCGGGCAGCAGGAGCCTGGGGGCGGGGACGGCAGCGTACCCGCCGGCGACAGCGGAGCCCTCACTGGGGACGACCGCTTCCCCACCGGCGACAGCGGAGCCCTCACCGGGGACAGCGGAGCCCTCACCGGGGACAGCGGCGCACTCACCGGTGACAGCGGAGCCCCCGGCGAAGACCACAACGCACCCACCGGCGACGGCGGAGCCCTCACTGGGGATCACGGCGCATCCTCCGGCGACAACCAATCCCCCACCGGGGACCACACCGCACCCACCGGCGGCAGCGGAACTCCCACCGGACACGGCAACGCCCCCGGCAGAGGCGGCGACGCCCCCGTCGGAGGCGCCCGTGAGCCTCACGCGGACGACGAACCGCTCGCCGGGGACGGCACCGGAGTCGTCGCGCACAGCGGCAACCCCTCCCAGGGGACCGGCAGGACCGTCGGGACCAACGGGACCGGCAGGACCGGCAGGACCGACTGGACCGTCGGGACCGGCAGGACCAACGGGACCGGCAGGACCGGCAGGACCGGCAGGACCGACGGGACCGGCAAGACCGGCAGGACCGGCAGGACCGGCAAGACCGACGGACTTCCCTCTCGGAATGGCGGGACGCCTCTCGCGGGTGACGGGGCCGGGGCGTTGCGCCGGACGGTTCCCTCGGCGCGTCGCTTCCTCGCCCGTCGCAAGGGGGTGCTGGCACGGCTCGCGCTGTGGTCGCTGGCGGAGGCGGGCCAGGCGTTCCTGGTGGGGTACGGGGTCGCCCGCTCCGTCGATCAGGGGTTCCTCACCGGAGACACCCGCAGGGGGCTGCTGTGGCTCACCGTCGCCCTGGTCGCCGTGGTGTCCGGCGCGCCGGTGGCACGGGGCGTGTTCGCCGGGCTGGCGGGGCTGACCGAGCCGCTGCGCGACGGGTTGGTCCGGCGGGCCGTCGACCGGTCCCTGGCCCACGCGCTGGACGGGACGGGCGGGACGGACCGGGCGGCCGTCTCCCGGCTGACCAACCAGGTCGAGATCGCCCGGGACAGCTTCGCCGGTCTGGTCCTCACCCTGCGCTCGTTCGTCTTCACCGCCGCCGGGGCGCTGCTCGGCCTGCTGTCCCTGCACCCGGCCCTGCTCGTGGTGGTGCTCCCCCCCATGCTGGGCGGACTGGCCCTGTTCCTGGCCACGCTGCGGCCCATGGCGGCGGCGCAGCGGCGTGCCCTGGCCGCCGACGAGGCGCTGGGCGACCACGCGGCGCGGGTGCGGACGGCGTTGCGTGACCTCACGGCCTGCGGAACCGGCCCCGGGACGGAGCGGCACGGCGCCCGCCCGGTGGCCGACGCCGCCTCGGCGGCCCGCACCCTGGCCGGCTGGGCGGCGGTGCGCACGGCGGCGCTGGGGGTCGCGGGCCACCTGCCCGTGCTGGCGCTGCTCGTCACCGTGCCGTGGCTGCGCGGCCGGGGGGTGACGGCGGGCGCGCTGCTGGGCGCGTTCACCTATCTCGTCCAGTCCCTGCTGCCCGCCCTGCACACACTGATGACCGCGCTGGGCACGGCCGGCGCGCGTCTGCTGGTCGTCCTGGACCGCATCACCGGCCCCGGACCGCGGCCCGCGGCCGTCTCCCCGCCCGGCACGGTCAGCCCGTCCGGGCACCTCACCGACGCTTCCGTGCGGCCGTCCGCCCCGGGGGCGCGGCCTCCCGTGACCGGCCGGCCGGCCGCGGCGGTGGAGCTGCGTTCCGTCACCCTGTCCTACGGCGTCCGCGCCGAGCCGGTCCTCGACTCCCTGGACCTGCGCGTCGCCCCGGGCGAACACCTCGCCGTGGTCGGACCGAGCGGCATCGGCAAGTCGACGCTCGTCCGTCTGATCGCGGGGACGCTCGCGCCGGGCCACGGCGAGGTACGGGTGGCCGGGCGGACGGTGACCGGCCGTCCCGCCGCCGAACTGGCCGCCCTGCGCGCCCTGGTCCCCCAGGAGGCGTACGTCTTCTCCGGCAGCGTGGGCGACAACCTCGCCTATCTGCGTCCGGACGCGAGCCGCGCGGAGCTCGACGCGGCCGTACGGGCGCTCGGCCTGCGGTCACTGGTGGAGCGCCTCGGCGGGCTCGACGGCCCGGTGTGTCCTACCGGGCTGTCGGCCGGGGAGAAGCAGCTGGTCGCGCTGGCGCGCGCGTACCTGTCACCCGCGCCCCTGCTGCTGCTCGACGAGGCCACCAGCCACCTCGATCCGGCGGCCGAGGCGCGCGCGGAGGAGGCGCTCGCGCGGCGGCCCGGGACGCTGCTGGTCGTGGCGCACCGGCTGTCGTCCGCCGTCCGGGCCGACCGGGTGCTGGTCCTGGACGGCGTGCGGGCGGTGTGCGGCAGCCACGAGGACGTGCTGGCCCGCTCGCCCCTCTACCGCGACCTGACGGGCCACTGGAACGCGGGGCCGCACGGGGAGACCTGACGGCGGAGCGTCGCGCCCGGCCTGCCCGTCACGCCCTGCCGACGCGTCACGCCCTGCCGACGCGTCACGCCCTGCCGACAGGCGCGTCCAGCCGGCGCGCACGTCCAGCCGACACCCGCGTCCAGCCGGCGCTCACGTCCAGCCGGCGCTCTGCAGTATGCGGATCGCGTCGACCCGGTTGCGGGCGCCCACTTTCCGGATCGCCGTGGCCATGTAGTTGCGGATGGTCCCCCGGGACAGATGCAGACAGGCCGCTATCTCGGCCATCGGCGCCCCCTGGGCCGCCAGGGACAGCACGCTCAGCTCGCGGTTGGTCAGGGGCATCTCCGCGCCTTCGAGCAGGGCCACGGTGAGCGTCCCGTCGAGGAAACGTTCCCCCTTGGCCACCGCGTGCACCGCCGTGATCAGCCGCTGCGGCGGGGCGTTCTTGTCGACCAGCCCGAGCGCGCCGGCGTCGAACGCCCTGCGCAGCACACCCGGCCGACTGGGCGTCGTCAGGACGACGGACCGCTCCCCGCACCACTCCCGGGACCGCGCGTCACATATCTCCTGTATTTCCTGCAGACACTCGCCGTCCACGACACACACGTCCGTCGGCAACGCGTCATGATCCGGCATGCCGACGCGGGGGGACGTGGACGAGACCTCCAGGGCGCCGTCGGATCTGAGCAGCTGCACCAGCGCCGACCGCAGCAGCTCCTCGTCGTGCACCACGAGAACCCGAACCATCTCCCCCACCCCTCGTCAGCGGCTGTCCGGCAGGACGCCGACCCGCGCCCCTCCCACGCCACCGGCCATGTGCCCTGATTTCTCCCGGCGGAACACAGCACCGGAGGGCGTGAAGGGTGCATCGGAGTCATTTTGCCGCCTCCGCGCTCCCGGGGAGGCGAAACGGTGACGCTCACGCGGGCGCGATCCGGCCAGTACGCCCACCGGTCCGAGGGCGGAACCGGCGGGTGCCCGGGCGGACGCCCGCCCGCCGCCGATGCCCCGGCTCCCTGGCCAGGGACCGGCGCACGACCACGGGCCCGCCGGAACCCGCCGGAACCCGCCGGACCGGACGCCGGGAGCAGCGGACCGGGGCCCGTTCGGGAACGGCCGGAAAGCGTCGCCGTCCCATCTGTCCGGAATCCGTCGGCCGGGCCGCCCGCCCGGCCGATGCGCTTCAGCCCCGGGCCGTCGGCCGAACTACTCTTCGACCGAGGACGAGGGTGCGAGCGGCCGGGACCCAAAGACGCCGGCGGGCCGCGCGGCCCGCCGAAGGGAGGTGTACGCCGTGGTCCGACCGCCGACCGCCGCGCAGCGGCGGGTCATCGACGCCGCCGATCCCGTCACGGGGCGGCTGGAGGGGACGCCGGCGCAGCTCGCGGCGCTGGTGCGGCAGGGGCTCGCCTTCCGGCACCCGCGCCCGCCGCACGCCCACTTCCTGACCCCGGCCGGCCATCGGGCACGGGAGTCCGCCCAGGAGGCCGGCGGCGCCGCGCCGCACGCCGCCGAGACGGCGCCCGCCGCCTCCGACGGTGTCTTCGCCGCGCGGGTCGGCGGTGAGGAGGAGGGGCCCGCCGGGCCGGAGCGGCTCCGGGAGGTGCGCGGTGCCTGGCAGGGGCTGCTGGAGCTGCGCCGGATGACCAACCCGGACGGCGCCACGGACCGGCCCTGCGGCTGGGAACGGACGCATCTGGTGCGGGCCGCCGCTCTCGCCCTGGAGGCGGCCGGGCACCGGCCGGCGGACGCGGAGGCCGACGGCTACCGGGTGCGGGCCACTCCGCAGCCCGAGGCGGTCGCCGTGTACGCGCCGGACACCGGGGCGCTGCGGGCGGCGGCGGACACCCTGGAGCGGGCCGGCTGGCAGGCCGGCGCGCACACCGAGCCACGGACCAGGGTCCGCTACCTGCTGGCGTCGCCACGCCGGGTGTGACGGGTGGTCACGACCGCCCGGTCGGACCGTCCACGAGGAAGGGCGGCGGCCGCGGGCCGGCCGTTCCCCGTTCCGGTGACCGTCCGCGGGTACGAGACGGATCCGCCGGGCCGCCTCGACCGGGCCGGGCACCTCGGCTGCGCGGAGCACGCCGGGCGGTCACCGCCTTGGGCCGCCGACAGCAGCCGAGCGGCGCCGCGGCGACCCTGCTCATCGGCGCGCCGGCCGGGCTGTGTCCGGCGGGGCGGCCGGGGCCGTACGCGCGGACCGGGCCCGCGGTCTTGGTCCTGCCCGCCGTACCGCGCGTACACCCTCGGCCGTACGCGCGGTACGGCATCCTCAAGTCCTCCTCCGAAACCGGCGCCGGCGCGCTTGGACCACCCCCGCCGGCGGGCACGTCCCCCCGTAACGGGGGTGATCGCATGAGAAGCGCCGACCGCGCCACGGGCATCCGGCTGGAGCCGTACCACGTCGCGCTGATGCGCGGCGGAGCACGCGCCGCCGTCACGGTCGCCGTGGTGGCCCTGCACCTGCGCGGCGCGGTGGCCGCCGGACGGCCGGGAACCCTGCGCCGGACGCTGGTCCCGGACGCGGCGCGGCACCCGCCGCACCGCAACGACCTGGAGCGCGCGGTGCGCGGCGGGCTCCACCGCCCGGCCGGGCTGGAGGAGTTGCGGGCGCGCTCGGTGGTGTGCGCGGCGGTGTCCCGGGCACGGAGGGAGCTCGTGGCGGCCGGGCTGCTGGGACCGCTGACCGGCCGTCCGACCCGTGCCGGCCGCAGGCGCCTGAGGAAGTTGCGCGCGGCCTTCCCGCTGCCCGCCGGTCCCGAAGGGTTCACGTACGACGAGATGGCGCTCGCCGTCGCCCTGTACGGGACCCGGCGCTCACGGCGCTGCTGCCGCGCTTCACCGAGCGCGCCCGGCTGACCGGACGGGGCGCCCACGCGGACGCGGGCCGCTTCCCGTTCGGCCGCACGGACCGGTTCCTGCGGTGGCGGGCCGACGATGACGAGGACGGGTCCGGTGCCGGCTCCGGTCACGACGGCGGTCACGGCGGCGGGGGCTTCGGCTGCGGTGGGGGCGGAGGCGGAGGCGGCGGCGACTGAGCCCGGCGAGGAGGCGGCCCGCCCGGGAGCGGACCGCCCTCCGCCGGGTCCGCGGGGGCTCAGGGCCTCAGCGGCCCGACGGCGGCCGGGGCGTGGCCGGGCCCGGTGGCCGTCTCCTCGGACTCCGTACGGCCGTGATGCCGTTCGCCGCCGGCACGGAAGGGTCGGTGACCCGCTCCGGGACCGCCTCCACGACGACCGGCACCCGGTGCTCCGCGCGGCTGCCTCGAGCACCGCGCGGAAGGGGTCGATCGCCGCTCCCGGCACACCGGACGCGGCGGTGACGTCCTCGCGCTCCAGGCTCCCGACCGCCGTGCGGACAACGGTCGTACGGGTCATCGAGTGCTCCCGCCGGCCGGGACCTGATCGGAACCACGCCCGTCGCGTCCGCGCCGAATCGCGTCCGCTCCGGACAACGTCCACGCCTCCGTATGACGGAATCCGTCCCTCGCATGCCGGAAGTCGGGTAAGCGGGTGGCCGGGGAGCGCGGAGGGAGGACGATGAGGGGCATGACCGAGAGCCTCACGGTGCGCTGCCCGGTCTGCCGACGCGCGCACCGCTACACGGCACCCGCGTATCCGTGCGCCTGCGGAGTGCCGGTCGCCCCCGCGCTGGACCCCGACGGAGCGGTGGCGGAGGTCCGCCACCGCGCCTGGGAGGAGGAGTGGATCGGGGTGCGCTGCGCCGCCTGCGGTGACGAGGGGCAGTGGCCCCGGCCGGAACTGGGCTGTCCCTGCGGCACGGTGCTGAGCCTGCCGGTGCACGCCCCCTTCGACTCGGTCACGGCCGTCGTGCGGTACCTGCGCACGCTCGGCCACCACGACCTGCACCGCGCCCGGCGCGGGCTCACGGCCGGCGTCGGGCTCGCCGGAGGCGGCGTCCTCGTCCAGGTCGACCCGACGGGCTCCCCCGCCACCGCGCGGGACGTGGAGTGCCTGTGGCTGACGGCCGTGTCCCGCTCGGCCCGGCGTGCCCTGCACTTCTCGCTGGCCGCGTACCCCGCCGACGTCCGGGCCCGCGCCGACCTGCTGCACGTCGCGCTGTTCGTCCTCGGCCCCGGCACCGGCCCCCGCCCGGCCAACGCCCCGGCGGCGGCCCTGGCCGCGACGGCCGCCGACGGCGCCGGATGAGGTGACGGGGCGGGAGCCGAGGACCGTCTGGGTGCCCGCGCGGGCCGGGTTGAGTACGCGTACTCAGGGCGCGGGGGCCCGCGGCGGCGAGAGTGGGGGCAGACCGAGCGACTGGAGAAGACGATGCGCCCGCCCCTCATGACCACCCCCTCGCGAACCGGACGGTTCCGCCTGCTCCTCGCCGCCCTCGCGGGCGGCGCCGCGGTCGTGGCCCTCACCGGATGTGCCGGCCTCGGGTACCAGGAGGACGTCTGCGGCGGTGGCGAGTACCCCGTTCTCTCCGTGGGCGGCACCGGCTCCGCCTGTGTGCCGGACGACGAGGAGCCGCCGGCGGGTTACGCGCGCTACCCGGAGGGCAAGGTGCCGCGGCAGGTCGACGACAAGTGGGATGTGTACTGGCGCACCCACACGCTGGACGGGAACGGCAGGGTGATCGACGCCCCCGACGCGGACTGACCCGGTTCGCGCCGGCGGGCGGCCACCGGATCCCGCCTGGGCGCGCGGGCGGGCCTGCGCGGCCCGCTCGCGAGATCCGCGACGCCCCCGGGGTCACCGCCGTACGGCGGCGGGTCCGCGCCTTCCGCCGTGGTGCCGGACGGGTCGCCGGGGCCGGGAAGGACGAGCGACCGCCCGCCGACGCCGTACGCTCCGACGGCCTCGGCCAGCACCGCCCACGCGCTGCCCACCGGGCGTCCGCTCCCTGCGCCGGCCGCCCTCCGACCGGCGCCGCGAGCGGACGTGAACGGACCGTGCGGGAACTCCGGCGCGGTGCCGGACGGGTCGCCGGGGCCGGGAAGGACGAGCGACCGCCCGCCGACGCCGTACGCTCCGACGGCCTCGGCCAGCACCGCCCGCGCACTGCCCGCCAGGCGTCCGCTCCCTGCGCCGGCCGCCCTCCGACCGGCGCCGCGAGCGGACGTGAACGGACCGTGCGGGAACTCCGGCGCGGTGCCACGCCCGGGTCCGGGTCCGGGCAGATGCGGGGCGCGGCACCGCGCGGCAGGCGCGGGCCGGCCCGCTCCCTTCGGTGGTGACCTCGTGTCAGCGGGACTTCGCCGCTACCGGAAGTCCTCCTCCCGGTACTCCGCCTTCGAGCCCGCGGCCGTGGCCTCGCGGAGTTCGATCCGGCGGATCTTGCCGGAGACGGTCTTGGGGAGGTCGGCGAACTCCAGGCGGCGCAGGCGCTTGTAGGGGGCCAGGGTCCGGCGGGAGTGTTCGAAGAGGACCTTCGCGGTGTCGGGGCCGGGCTGCCAGCCGGCCGCCAGGACGACGTACGCCTTCGGCACGGCGAGGCGGAGTTCGTCGGGGGCGGGGACGACGGCGGCCTCCGCGACCGCCTCGTGTTCCAGCAGCGCGCTCTCCAGCTCGAAGGGGCTGATCTTGTAGTCGCTGGCCTTGAAGACGTCGTCGGACCTGCCCACGTAGGTGAGGTATCCGTCGGCGTCGCGGGAGCCGATGTCACCGGTGCGGTAGTAGCCGTCCGCCATCGCCTCGGCCGTACGGTCCGGGTCGCCGTGGTAGCCGGCCATCAGGCCGACGGGACGGGTGGAGAGGTCGAGGGCGATCTCGCCCTCCGTCGCGCCCGGTTCCCCGGTGACCGGGTCGAGGAGTTCGACGCGGTAGCCGGGGCTGGGACGGCCCATCGAGCCGGTCTTGAGCAGTTGGCCCGGGCTGTTGGAGATCTGTACGGCCGTCTCGGTCTGGCCGAAGCCGTCGCGGACGGTCACGCCCCAGGCGCGGCGGACCTGTTCGATCACCTCGGGGTTGAGGGGCTCGCCGGCCGCCACGGCCTCCCGGGGCGGGGTGGCCAGGCGGGTCAGATCGGCCTGGACCAGCATGCGCCAGACGGTGGGCGGGGCGCAGAAGGTGGTGACGCCGGCGCGGTCCATCTCGGCCATCAGACGGGCCGCGTCGAAGCGGGTGTAGTTGTGGAGGAAGACCGTCGCCTCGGCGTTCCACGGGGCGAACAGGTTGGACCAGGCGTGCTTGGCCCAGCCGGGCGAGGAGATGTTCAGGTGCACGTCCCCGGGCTTCAGGCCGATCCAGTACATCGTCGCCAGGTGCCCGACGGGGTAGGAGACGTGGGTGTGCTCGACCAGCTTGGGGCGGGCGGTCGTGCCCGAGGTGAAGTAGAGCATCAGGGGGTCGTCGGCGCGGGTCGGCCCGTCGGGGACGAACGCCTCCGGGGCGGTGTCCACGTCCTCGTACGGCTGCCAGCCGTCCGGTGCTCCGCCGACCGCGACGCGCGTGTAACCGCCGGGCACGTCGGCGAACTTGGCGGTGTCCTCGGCGCGGGCGATCACATGGGCCACCCGGCCGCGCTCCACCCGGTCCCGCAGATCGGCGGGGCCGAGCAGGGGGGTGGCCGGGATGACGACCGCGCGGAGTTTCATCGCGGCCAGGGCCGTCTCCCACAGCTCGACCTGGTTGCCCAGCATGACCAGGACGCGGTCGCCCGGCGCGACTCCCCGCCGCCTCAGCCAGTTCGCGGCCCGGTCGGAACGGGCGGACATCTCGGCGAACGACCGCCGGGTTTCGGTCCCGTCCTCCTCCACGATGTGCAGCGCCGTACGGTCGTTGCCGTCCGCGATGACGTCGAACCAGTCCAGGGCCCAGTTGAAGTGTTCGGGGCGGGGCCACGCGAAGCCCGCGTGGGCGGTCGCGTAGTCCTCGCGGTGTTCCAGCAGGAAGTCGCGGGCCTCGCGGAAGCTCTCCGTCGCCGTCGTCATCGTGTCCTCCTCGGTGCCGGATCATCTCCGGGCGGCTCGCTGCCATCTTCGGGTCGTCCGCCCTGGTCGCACCAGTCCCGAACAGGGTGGACACCCACCCCGTAGCGTGCCGGAGCGGATGCCGCAGGGGTGTCCGGGGCGCACCGTCGCGTGCGTCCGCTCCGCCGCGGCCGTCCCCTCCTCTCACCGCGTCCGGCCTCCCACCGCGTCCGGCCTCCCACCACGTGCGGGTGGACGTGCCGGCCGCGCCCGGAGGCCGACGAGGCGGGTGACGGCGGCTTCGGCGGTCACCGGGGAGCGGCGCGGCAGGGGCCGACGGGAGTCGGCGGACGCGGGCGGCGCGGCCGAGCGCACGGGGCCGAGGACGGGAGCGGGTACCGCGGACGCCTGGGCGTCGCTACCGCGCACGGCAGCGCCGGTGGCGGACGGGTTCCGTCCGCGGTCACCCGTATCGCGCGCGGTTCCCTGCCGTGACGGAAACGGTGAGCACTTCCGCCTCCGCCGTCATCTACTCGCTCATGTGAGCGGGGAGGTGGCACTCTTCCGCCATGTGTTCGCGTTTCCGTCGGCCCGGTGCTTCCCCGGCCGGGGCGCGTGGCTCCCGGCCGGCCGGGCACCCGGGGGCACTGTGCACGGACCCCGCAGAATCCTGGTGACCGGGTGGTTCAGCTTCCTGCACGGGGAGGCGACCGCCGGTGACGTGCTGGCGCTGGAGCGGGTGGAGGCGGTGCTGCGGGAGGCGGGGGCGGCGTACGACGTCGTGTGGAGCCCCGGGTTCCGGGCGGACGGTACGCATTTCGAGGACGTCGATCCGGCCGCGTACACGCATCTGGTCTTCGTGTGCGGGCCCGCGCACGGGCCGCGGGTCGAGGAGGTGCACCGGCGGTTCGCGCACTGCGTGCGGATCGCCGTCGGTGTCTCGGTGGTGGATCCCGGCTCCGCGGCCGTCACCGGCTTCCACCGGATCCTGGCCCGCGACGCGCCCGGCACCGGGCCGACCACGGACCTCGCCGCCCGCGCTCCCGCTGTGGCCGCCCCGCCGGTCGTCGGGGTGATCCTCACGCACGGGCAGCGCGAGTACGGCGGCCGGCGGCGGCACGCCGAGGTCGCCGAGGCGGTGACGGGATGGCTGGGCGGCAAGGAGTGCGCGCGGCTGGAACTGGAGACCCGGCTCGACACCCAGGACTGGCGGCTGTGCGCGACCCCGGCCCAACTGGAGGCGGTCCTCGCCCGGCTGGACCTGGTCGTCACCGACCGGCTGCACGGACTGGTGCTGGCGCTGCGGGCCGGGGTGCCGGCGCTCGCGGTGGACCCGGTCGCGGGCGGCGCGAAGGTCACCGCACAGGCCCGCGCCTGCGGTTGGCCCGCACTGGTCGCGGCCGAGAAGCTGGAACCCGCAGAACCGGGGCCCGCGAAGCTGGGGACCGGAGAGCCGGGGACCGGGGAACTGGGGCCAGGAAAGCTGGGGACCGAGAAGCCGGAACCCGAGAAGCCGGAACCCGAGAAGCCGGAACCCGAGAAGCCGGGGACTGGAAAGCTGGGACCCGGAGAGCCGGAGCCCGGGGAGCTGGAACCCGCGAAGCCGGAGCCCGGAGAGCTGGGACCCGGAGAGCCGGAGCCCGGGGAGCTGGAACCCGCGAAGCCGGAGCCCGGAGAGCTGGAACCCGCGAAGCCGGGAACTGAGGAACTGGGGCCCGGAAAGCTGGAACCCGCGAAGCCAGGCCCCGCGAAGCCGGGGACCGGAAAGCTGGGACCCAAAAAGTCAGGAACCGAGAAGCCGGGAACCAGGGAGCTGGAGCGGTGGTGGGCTTGGTGCCTGAGCGACGACGGGCGGGAGACGGCCCGGCGGATTGGTACGGCGTTCCGGGCCGGCGCCGTGGCGGACGCCGCCGACGGGCTGGCCGAGGCGCTCGGAATCCGTTGGACGGGGGCCGACGGGGGCACTCGGCGAGCCGTCGGCCCGTCCCCGGCCCCGGCCCCGGCCCCGGAGGAGACACCGTGAACCCCGGCCGCCTCTCCGAGCACGAGCAGCGCGTCCTCGACGAGATCGAACGGGCGCTGCGTCGCGACCGCCGGCTGGAGCGGCGGCTGCGCACCTTCCGCCCGAGCCGTCGGTCCGGCCCGGCGCGACGGCCGGTCGGCCGGCCGCGCGCCCTGACGGTCCCGCTGCTGCTCGCCGTCTCCGTCGTCCTGATGGTGACCGGCATCATCACCTCCGAACCCGGGGTGATCTGGGCGTTCGCCGCCGTGTGGCCGTTCACGCTGTGCGCGGTGTTCCGGCTGTTGTGCCGCTGGACGGAAAGCTCCTGACCGGCGTCAGCCGATGTAGCTGCGGGCCGTCGACCGGCGCTGCTCCGGTTCCAGGGTGCGCAGCCGGGCCTCGACGTCCGGCGGCAGCACACGCCGTTCCCGCAGGACCCAGGGCAGGGCGGCGGTCGCCTCGGCGAAGGCGCGCAGCGAGGCGGTGTCGCGGGGGACCGTGCGCGCCAGGTGCCAGGTGCGGCGCAGGGCGTACCCGGCGGGGCGGCGCAGCCAGGTGAACCACAGCGTGTTGCGGATGCCGTGCGTACGCCGGAGCGTCGCGTCCCGTACCCGCGAGGGGTGGTGATGGACGGTCAGGTGGTCGGCGTAGGTCAGCCACCAGCCGGCCGCGGCGAGGTCGGCGGCGAGCAGTTCCTCCTCGCCGCCCAGCCACAGCCGGGGGTGGAAGCCGCCCGCCGCGCGGAACGCGTCGGCGCGCAGCACGGTCGCGGCGGCCAGGAACGAGCCGAGGGCGGGGCCGGGCAGCCAGGACGGGCCGGGGACGGGTGAGTCCCGCAGTTCCTCGACGATCGGGTCCTCCGTGCCGTCCGGTTCGACGACGATCCGGGCGGTGACCGCGCCGAGCGCGGGGTGCCGGTCGAGGAGGTCGGCCGCCCCGGCGAGCGATCCGGGCGCCCACCAGGAGTCGTCGTCGCAGAAGGCGACGTAGGGCGTCTGCACCTGGCGGACGGCGAGGTTACGGCCGACGGCGCCGAGGTTGCGGCCGGGCCGCAGCAGCCGCACCTCCGGGTGGTGGCGGGCGACGGCGGCGGCGGTGGAGTCGGTGGAGGCGTTGTCGGTGACGATGACCGGGGGTTTCTCCGGCAGGACGGCCAAGTGGCCGAGGGTGCGCAGGAGTTCGGGGCACCGGTTGTGGGTGATGACGACGACGGTGGTGCGGGGGTCGGTCATGGGGCCGCTCCTATTCCGTCCAGGCGGCGGGCGGCCCGTTCCACGTGCGGGGGCAGGGCCCTGCGGTCGCGGAGCGCGGCGGGCAGCCGGACGAGGGCCTCCCGCAGGGCGTGCCGGGCGTGCGGGTCGCGGCGGGCTTCGAGGGCGAGCGCACGGGTGCGGGCGAGGGCGTGCGGCAGGGGGCGGCGCAGCCAGGCGGTGAGGAGTTCGTTGCGGCGGGCGACGGACGGACGGTCGGCGCGCGGGTTCGGGTCGGGGTCGTGGTGGGCGGTCACCTCGGGGCAGTGGGTGACGCCCCAGCCGCGGGCGGCGAGGTCGTAGGCGAGGAGGGTCTCCTCGGCGCCGAAGAAGAGGAGGGGGTGGTAGCCGCCCGCGTCGAGGTAGGACTCACGGCGGACCACGCAGGCGCAGGCGAGGAAGCCCAGGACCTGGGTGCCGGGGAGGTCGGTGGCCGGGCCGAGGGGGGACGCGGCGAGGACGCCGTTGAGCGGGTCGGCGTACTCGGCCGGGCCCACCAGGGTGCGGGCGGCGAGCAGGCCGAGCCGGGGGTGTTCGTCGAAGAGGCGGGCGGCGGTGGCGAGCGAGCCGGGGGCCCACCAGGAGTCGTCGTCGCTGAACGCCACGTACGGGGTGTCCAGGGCGCGGACGCCGTGGGTGCGGGCGAGGGCGCCGCGGTTGACGGGCATGGACACCACTCTCACCCGCGGGAAGTCGCGGGTGAGCATGGCGCGGGTGTCGTCGGTGGAGGCGTTGTCGACGACGAGGATCTCGGGGCGTTCGGGGAGGTCGAGGAGGTGGCGCAGGGTGGTGGCGAGGCGTGCCGAGCGGTTGCGGGTGGCGATGACGACACCGACGGGGGCGTGCGGCTTCTGGTCGGCGCGGGTGTGTCCGGGGGTGGTGGTGGGGGCGTGGTTCATGGTGCCTCGCTCAGGGTGTCGACTGCGTGCAGGACGTCGTCGGCGGAGATGCGCAGCAGCGCGGGGTCGGGGGTGTCGCCGTGCGGGTCGCCGTCGTCGTCCGGGCCGGGGCGGTACAGGACCTGGTGACGGGGGTGCGGGGGCGGCCCCCAGCGGCTGGGCGGGACGGGGCCGAAGAGGGTGACGGAGGGGGCTGCGTGGGCGACGGCGAGGTGGGCGACGCCGGTGTCGCCGCTGATCACGGCGTGGGCGTCGGCGACGAGGGCGGAGAGCCGGTCGTAGGGCAGGCCGCCGCCGAAGACGTCGGTGTCGGGCAGGCCGGCGTCCTTGGCCAGCCGGGCCACGAGGTCGTTCTCGTCCGGTCCGCCGGTCACCACCACCCGCAGGCCGCGGGCGCGCAGTGTCCCGGCGACGGTCGCGTACCGCTCGGTCGGCCAGCAGCGGGAGGGGGCGCCGGCGCCGGGGTGCACGACCACCGCGCCGGGGGCCGGGGACGGCACCGGCGGGCGGGGCAGCAGCAGGTCGGCGGGGTCGGCGTCGATGCCGTACGCCTCGAGCAGGCGGCACCAGCGAGCGCGTTCGTGTTCCTCGGCGAACCAGGGCGGCCCGTCGGCCGCCGCGAACGCCAGGAGCCTGCGGGGGCGCAGGGCGGCCAGCGGGCGGTGGCTGGCCGGGCCGTTGCCGTGCAGGTCGACGGCGAGGTCGGGGGGCGGGCCGGTCCAGTCGAGGGCGCGGGGTACGGCGCGGCCGGGTGCGGCGGCGGGCAGCAGACGGTCGACGGCGCCGGTCGCGGTCACGACGGGGGCCAGTTCCGCGGGGGTGGCCAGCACCAGTTCGTGGCCGGGGTACGCCCGGCGCAGGGCGCGCAGCGCGGGAACCCCGGCGAGGAGATCACCGAGACCGAGGGCGCGCAGGACGAGGAGACGGGGCGCGTGGCCGTCGCCCGGCACGCCGGGCGTCCCGGCCCGCGCCCCGGCCACCGCCGGCCGGCCACCTGAACCGGCCCGGTCCCGGGCACCGGACCGGTCCCCGGACGACGAGGCCGCGGCACCACGCCCCGCCGGGTCCCGCCCGCCCCGCACGAGCACCGGAAGCGGCACCGTTCCCGAGCCGGACTGGGCCGCGGGAGGGAACCCCGACGGCCACACCGCCCCCGAACCGGCCCGATCCCCGGCACCGGGTCCCGAGGGCCGCACCGCTCCCGAACCGATCCGGGCCCCGTCATCGGACCCCGTCGGCCGTACCGCCCCCGAACCGATCCGGGCCCCGTCATCGGACCCCGTCGGCCGTACCGCTGTCCCGGTGGCGTCGGTGGCCCGGTGGCCGGTGGCCGGCGCCGGCGGGGCGGGGTGTCCGGCCCGGAAGGGGACCGTCACCGCACCCCCTCCGCCGCCCGGACCATCAGGGCCGTGGACGAGCGGCCGTCCAGGTAGGGCAGGAGCACCGCCTGGCCGCCCCACTCCTCCAGGAGCGCGGCCTCGGGGAGGTCCGCGCCGGCGTAGTCGCCGCCCTTGACCCAGACGTCGGGGCGCAGGTCTCCCAGGAGCCGTTCGGGGGTGTCCTCGTCGAAGACGGCGACGGCGTCCACGCAGGCCAGGGCGCGCAGGACGCGAATGCGGTCGGCGAGGGGGTTGACGGGCCGGCCCTCGCCCTTGCGGCGGCGGACGGAGGCGTCGGAGTTGACGCAGACCACCAGGCAGTCGCCGAGCCCGCGGGCGGCCTGGAGCAGGCCGACGTGCCCGGCGTGCAGCAGGTCGAAGCAGCCGCCCGCGGCGACGACGGTGCCGTGCTGGGCACGGATCCGCGCGGCCAGCGCGTGCGGGTCGTCGCGGTCGGGGGACGGCACGGCGCGCGGCCGGGAGTCGGCGCGCGGCAGCGCACCCGCGCCGCCCGCGGCGACGAACGCGCTCGCGGCGCCCACCGCGCCCTCCACGGCCTCACCGACCAGTGTCCCGTCGGCCAGGAGTCCGGCGGCCGTCGCGGCGAACCGGTCACCGGCGCCGCAGGAGTCGCCGGGGTGGGCGGCGGGCGCGGGAACGAGGAGGGGGTGGTCGCCGTAGGAGAGCAGGGCCCCGCGGGCGCCGAGGGTGACGGCGACGGCGGCCACCCGCCAGTCGCGGACCAGGTCGGCGGCGATGTGCGCGGCGGCGCGCAGGGTGCCGTCCGGCCGGGCGTCGCCGGGGGCGAAGCCGTGCGCCTCCTTCTCGGCGGGCGTCACCAGCCGGGTGCCGGGCACGGGAACGCCGCCGCGCGGGTGCGGGTCCCAGACCAGGGGCGGGTGGCCGGCGAGTTCCTCGCGCAGGGCGTCGGCGGCGCCGCGGCCGTAGTCGCAGACCAGTACGGCGGGCGCGGAGCGCAGGGCGGCGCGGGCCTCGTCGGTGGCGGCGCGGGCGCGTCCGCCGCCGCGGTCGAGGCGGACGACGGGGCTTCCCTGGGCCAGGACGCGGGTCTTCTCGGACAGGGTGCCGCCCAGCGGCAGCGGGACCAGGGTCAGCCAGGGTTCGAGGAGTTCCCGCAGTTCGCCGGAGGCCGGGTCGTCGCCCAGGCCGGTGATCAGGGTGACGTCGCGGCCGTCGCGGGCGGCGAGGTAGGCGGCGAGCGCGGCGCCGCCCGGCCGGACGCGTTCGGCGCACTCCGACACCACCGGCACGGGCGCGTCGGGGGCGAGCCGGTCGGCGGAGCCGGCCAGGTCGCGGTCGAGCAGCGCGTCCCCGACGACGACCAGCGGGGACCTGTCACTCATGGGTGCCTCCTCCCCGCGCGCCCCGGCCCCGCTCGCGCTGGTCCAAGGCGGCGTCGAAGGCCACGCAGATCATGTGGACGGCGACCAGGTGGAGTTCCTGGACGGTCGCCGACGTGGCCGCCTCCACGCACAGGGCCTCGTCGCTGCCCGCCATCAGCGGGTTGGGTTCGCAGCCGGTCAGCGCCCACACCCGCATGCCCGCCGCGCGGCCCGCGTCCGCGGCGGACAGCAGGTTGGCGCTGGCGCCGGAGGTGGACAGCAGCATCAGGACGTCGCCCTCGCGGCCGTGCGCGCGGACCTGGCGGGCGAAGACCTCGTCGACGCCGTAGTCGTTGGCGATGGCGGTGGTGGAGGAGGTGTCGGCGTGCAGGGCGATCGCGGAGAACGGCGGCCGGTCGTCGCGGTAGCGGCCGACGAGTTCGGCGGTCAGGTGCTGGGCCTGCGCGGCGCTGCCGCCGTTGCCGGCCGCGAGCAGCCGGCCGCCGCCGCAGAGGACGGTGGCGAGCTGTTCGCCCCAGCGCTGGGTGACGTGCGCGGAGGCGCGGAACGCGGCCAGCGCGTCCTTGAGTTCGTCGCAGTGCCCGACGACGGGCGGGTGCACGGTCATCACGCCACCTCCTGGGACAGTTCGTGGTCGGCGAGGGTCAGGCGGTAGACCTGTTCGGCGCCGTCGGCGACGCGCCGCCATGTGTAGTGCTTGAGGACGCGTTCGCGTCCGGCGGTGCCCAGGGCGCGGCGCAGCCGTTCGTCGGCGAGGAGGCCGCGGGCCGCGTCGGCGATCGCCCGGGGGCTGCCGGGTTCCACGAGCCGGCCGGTGACGCCGTCGGCGACGGAGTCGCGGTGGCCGCCGACGTCGGTGGCGACCACGGGCACGCCGCAGCCCATCGCCTCCAGCGGCACGATGCCGAACGGCTCGTAGTGCGGGGTGCACAGCACGAGGTCGGCGCTGCCGATCAGGGTCGGCATGTGCTCGGGGTCGACCGCGCCGAGCAGCCGTACCCGGTCGGCGACGCCGGCCCGGCGGGCGACGGCGGTCAGGCGCCGGGCCTCGGGGTCGGTGTCGACGTCGTCGGCGGGCGGGCCGCCGGCGACGAGCAGTTCGGTGTCGGGGATGTCGGCGAGGGCGCGGACGGCCAGGTCGTAGCCCTTGCGGGGGACGAGCCGTCCGCAGGCCAGCAGCCGGTGGCGGTGGCGGCGCGCGGGGGCGCGGCCGGTGTCGGCGCCGGGGCGGAAGTGGCGGGAGTCCACCCCGCACGGCACCACCGAGACCTGGCGCGGGGGCACGCCCATGTCGCCCAGTTCGACGACCTCGTCGGTGCAGGTGGCCAGGACCCGGGCGCAGGAGCGGCCGAGCTGCCGCTCGATGCCGACGCGTTGGTGCGGGCTGGTGTCCCTGAGGCCCTGGTGGCGCCGCTTGACGGTGCCCAGGGCGTGGAAGGTCTGCACGAAGGGGATGCCGTGCGGCTGTACGCCGATCTGGGCGGCGAGGCCCGACATCCAGAAGTGGGCGTGCACCACGTCGGGCCGCTCCCGGGTGAAGGCCCGGGCCAGGTGGGCGCCGAAGGCGGGCATGTACGGCAGCAGGTCGTCCTTGGGCAGGGGTTCGGCCGGCCCGGCGGGTACGTGTTCGACGACCGCGCCGCCGGGCAGCGGTACCCGGTCGGGCAGGTCGAGGCCGTCGCGGCGGGTGTACACCGTGACGTCGTGGCCGCGCCGGGCCAGTTCCTCGCTGAGCCGGGCCACGTAGACGTTCTGTCCCCCGGCGTCGACGCCGCCGAGCGCGGCGAGCGGGCTCGCGTGCTCGGACACCATGGCGATCCTCATCGGGTCACCTCCTTCAGCAGCCGCTCCCAGTCGTCCAGGAAGCGGGACAGCCCGTAGCGGGCGAGGGCCGCCGCCCGGGCCTTCTCGCCGGCCGCGCGGGCGTGCGCGGGGTCGGCGAGGAAGTCGCGTACGGCGTCGGTCAGTACGTCGAGGCGGTTGGAGACCACTCCGGCGCCGGGCGGGACCGCCTCGGTCACCTCGGTGGTGGCGAGGGCGACCACCGGCATGCCCAGGTGCATGGCCTCCAGGAGGGACAGGCCCAGGGAGGTCCAGCGGACGGGGTGGACGTAGAGGCGGCGGCGGGCGAGTTCGGTGTGCAGGTCGCTCTGCGGGACGTCCCGGGTGCGGCAGCGGTCGGGGTCGATGCCGAGGTGGGCGGCGAGTCCGTCCGTGCCCATGCCGAAGACGTCGAGGGGGGCGGCGCGGGCGAAGGCGGGCAGCAGGTCGGTGCCGGTGGTGCGGCCGCGCCGGATCGGCTCGTTGACGACGACGGCGGCCCGGTCCAGTTCGCCGGTCCAGCGGGGGCCGGGGTCGACGATGCCGTGTTCGATGACGGTGGTCTCGGTCGTTCCCGCGTCCCACATCAGCCGGTTGAAGTGGGTGACGTGGACGAGGGTGACGCCGGGCAGGCCGGCGGCGGGGTGGCGGGTGTCGGGCACCCCGGGGGAGCCGTGCGGGGCGTTGTGCTCCAGGTAGACCAGGGGCGGGCGGCGGCCCAGCCAGCGGTCGACCAGGCCGAGTTCGTGGGGGCGCTGGAGGACGACGAGGTCGATCTCCTCGTCGCGCAGCCTCTCCGGGGGGACCTCGATCACCGACCGCGGCCACTCCCAGGTGCGGGCGCGGCCGAGGCCGTCGGGGCCGCGGTCGGGGGTGACGGGGACGACGTAGGTGTGCGGGCCCCGCACGAAGGCGGTGGTCCACGATCCGTGCACGTGCCAGATGAGGATCCTCATGACGTCTCCCCCACGAGTTTCTCGACGGCGGCCACCACGTCCGTGGCGGTGACGGTGTTCAGGCAGGGATGGCCCGGTACGGGACACTGGCGGGCCCGGCTGCCGGCGCAGGGCGCGTCCTGGTCGCCGAGGAGGACGTGAGGCACCCCGTACGGCCGCCAGCGTTCGGCCGGGACGACCGGGGCGAACAGGGAGACGACGGGGGTGCCGACGGCGGCGGCGAGGTGGGCGGGGGCGGTGTTGCCGGTGACGACGGCGTCCGCGCCGGCGAGGACGCCGGAGAGTTCCGGGGCCTCGGTGCGGCCGCCGAGGTCGGTGCCGTGCTCCCCCGCCACGTGGGCGGTCAGCTCGCGTTCGCCGGGGCCGCCGGTGACCAGGACGCGGTGTCCGGCGGCGGCCAGTTCGCGTACGGCTTCGGCGGCGCGGCCGGGGCTCCAGGCGCGGGCGGGGACGCTGGCGCCGGGGTGCAGGACGACGTACCGGCCGGTCCCGGTCAGCCGCCGGGTGTCGGGCGGCTCGTGCACGCGCAGCCGGCCGTCGTCGGGGCGCGGGAAGCCGGCCGCCTCCGCCAGGTCGAGGGCGGCTTCGGCCTCGTGGGCGTGCGGGGCGCGCCGGTGGCGCACGTCGAGCAGGGAGCCGGGGTAGTCCACGCTGTCCGCGGCGAGGCGGCGGACGCCGGCCAGGCGCAGCACCAGCGCGGTGGGCAGCGGGGACTGGTGGAAGGAGGTCAGGATCAGGCCGGTGTCGGCGTCGATCCGGGCGGTGAGCGCGTCGATCCCGGCGCGGTCCACGGGGGGCGGCTGGAACCCGCCCCAGGGCGCGTCCCACACCAGCACCTCGTCCACGCCGGGCAGCAGCCGCGCGGCGGGGGCGCCGCGGGGGCCGCACAGCAGGGTGACGTGGTCGGCGCGGGCGGCGACGGCCCGGACGGCGGGCCCGGCCAGCAGCACGTCGCCGAAGCTGTCCAGCCGCGTGACGATCGCCCTCATCGCGGCCTCCCGGGGGTGTCGCCGGCGGCCGGGGCCCGCCGGGTCGCCGTGTCCGCCGGGGCGGCCGGGCCGCCGAGGGCGCAGGCGTTCGCGACGGGGCGTTCGTCGGCCAGGACCCGGCCCCTGGGCGGGCCGTCGAGCAGCGCCCGTACGGCGGTCAGCAGATCCGGCGCCACATGGGCGGCGGCGGCCGTCTCCTCGGGGCGGGTCGCCTCGTTCGGGACGAGGACGCCGTGGGCGCCGGCCCGGCGCGCGGCCTCGACGTCGGCGCCGATGTCGCCGATGACGACGGTGGCGGCGGGGGCGGCGCGGATCCGGCCGGCCGCCCACAGGACCATCCCCGGCCGCGGCTTGCGGCAGTGGCAGCCGTCGTCGGGGCCGTGCGGGCAGACCGCCCACACGTCGAAGGGGCCGAGCAGGTCGTCGATCCGGCGGTTGACGCGGCGTACGTCGGCGTCGGTGAGCAGGCCGCGCGCGACGCCGGACTGGTTGGTGACGACGCCGGTGCGGACGCCGTGCGCGCGCAGCAGCTCCAGGGCCTCGCGGGCACCGTCGACCGGGCGCACCCGCTCGGGGTCGCCGTTGTAGGGGACGTCGTGCACCAGGGTGCCGTCGCGGTCGAACAGGACGGCCTCGACGGCGGTGGCGTCCGGCCCGGCGGCGGTCTCGCCGGTCCTCATGCGGCCACCTCCCGCCAGGCGGGGGCGCACCGGTGCCGCAGCTCTCCGCCGATCCGGTGCCAGGTGGCGGCCGGCGGGATGAGCGCGCTGGTCACGAGCATGGTCGTCACCTCGTCGCGGGTGCGCGGGCCGGGCGCCAGACGGGCCCAGGCGAACTCGGCGGTGCCGGCGGCCCAGCCGAGTCCGGCGACGGCGGCGGCCCGGGGGCGTCCGGCGGCGGCGAGGACGAGGGCGGCGGCGCCGGCCGCCGTGACGGCCATGTGGCGGCGGATCCGGCCCCGGGGCGCGACCGCCTTGTCCCACCAGTCGGGGCCGTGCAGGCGCCGCATCAGCGCGTCGTCGGCGTTGCCGCGCTGCTGTCTCAGGGACACCCAGCGCGAGGCGGGCCGCACCGGGTGCCGGGTGGTGCGCCGGCCCTGCCGGATGCGCCAGCCGCAGTCGAGGACGCGCAGCGCGAGGTCGGCGTCCTCGCGGAAGGCGCGGGTGAAGCGTTCGTCGAAGCCGCCGACCTCCCTGAGCACTTCGGTGCGGTAGGCCATGTCGGCGGTGATCCAGCGGGCGGTGGCGAGGCCGGCGGTGCCGCGCTCCCAGTCGGTGGGGCGGCGTTCGCCGGGCAGCGGCACGGCGATGACGCCCTGGACGGCGCCGGTGTCGGGGGCGGCCCCGGCGAGGTCCTGGACGAGCTGGTCGCACCAGTGGGGGCCGACCTGGACGTCGTCGTCGAGGAACGCGGTCCACTCGGTGGTGACGGCGCGCAGGCCGGTGTTGCGGGCGGCGGCCGGTCCGCGTCCGCCGCCGCGCAGCACGACGGCGCGCTCGCGCAGTTCGCCGAGGACGGCCAGCGGGTGTTCCAGCGCGCCGGGCTCGGCGTCGGCGTCCGGCGCGGGCCGGTCGTCGACGAGGACGATCCGGTCCGGCTTCGGTCCGGTCGCGGCGGCCAGCGCGGCCAGGCAGTCGGCCAGCGTCGCCCGGACGAGGGTGGGGACCACCACGGAGTAGCCGGGCGAGCGGCTCTCGGAGTGCCCGGTCATGCGAAGGCCCTCCCCCGGCGGACGGCGAACGGTCCGATGGCGAGGAGGTCCACCGGCGCGGAGCCGAAGCACTCCAGGGCGTCGCGCGGGTCGTCGACCATGGGCCGGCCGGCGGTGTTGAGGCTGGTGTTGACGACGACCGGCAGTCCCGTGCGCCGTTCGAAGGCGCGCAGCACCCGTGCGACGAGCGGCTCGCGGCGCTCCTCGACGGTCTGGATGCGGGCGGTGCCGTCGACGTGGACGACGGCCGGGACACGGTCCCGCCAGGCGGCGGCGACGTCGTGCACGAAGAGCATGTACGGGCTGGGCAGCGGCCCGCCGGAGAAGATCTCGGCGGCGCGGTCGGCGAGCACCATGGGGGCGACGGGGCGGAACTCCTCGCGGCCCTTGACGGCGTTGAGGCGCTCCAGGTTCTCCGCGCGGCCCGGGTGGGCCATCAGGGAGCGGTGTCCGAGGGCGCGCGGCCCGTACTCGCTACGGCCCTGGAACCAGGCGACGACGCCGTCTCGGGCCAGTTCCTCGGCGACCGTCTCGGCGATGTCGCCGGGTTCCTCGTAGGGGACCGCGGCCGTCTCCAGCCAGGCGCGGATCTCGGCGTCGCTCCAGCCGCGGCCGAGGTCGGCGCCGGGCATCGGCTGGGGGGCGGTGCCCTCCTGGGCGGCGGCGACGTGCAGGGCGCCGCCCAGGGCGGTCCCGGCGTCGCCGGCCGCGGGCTGCACCCAGACGTGCCGGTAGGGACCGCCGCGGGCGATCCTCGTGTTGGCGACGCAGTTGAGGGCGACGCCGCCGGCCAGGGTGAGGCAGTCCCCGCCGGCCTCGCGGTGCAGCCAGTGGACGAGGTCGAGGAGGGTCTCCTCCAGGACGGCCTGGGCGCTGGCGGCGAGGTCGGCGTGGACCTGGGTCCACTCCTGGCCTGCGGGGCGGGCCGGGGCGAGGGCGGCCCAGTCGACGCCGTGGGCGCGGAAGCCGCCGTCGCCGGTGGCGTGGACGTGCTCGCGGATCCGGTCGGCGAAGCGGGGCCTGCCGTAGGAGGCGAGGGCCATGACCTTGAACTCGTCGCTGCTGCGCAGGAAGCCGAGGTGCTCGGTGAGTTCCTCGTAGACGAGGCCGAGCGAGTGCGGCAGGGCCTGGGCGGCGAGGACGTCGAGCTTGCCGTCGCGGTAGCGGCCGGCCAGGTGGGAGGCGCACTCGCCGCGTCCGTCGAGGACGAGGACGTCGTTGTCGGGGTACGGGGAGGCCGGTCCGGCGGAGGCGGCGTGCGCGACGTGGTGCGGGACGAAGACGACCCGGTCGGGGTCGAGTCCGGGCAGCGCGTCGGCGAGGAACCGCGGGGCGCGGCGGGCGTACTCCAGGCGCAGCGGGTCCCAGGGGTCGTCCAGGCCCATGTCCCGGGCGGGCCGGGCGAGCCCGGAGTCGAAGGAGTACGCGACGGCGTCCAGTTCCCCGGGGCGGACACCGGCGTGTTCCAGGCACCAGCGGGCCGACAGCTCCGGCATCTCCCAGGCGGAGAACGGCACCGGCCGCTTGCCGTGCTTGCGCCGGCTGAAGCGCTCCTCCTCGGCCGCCGCGACGGTCCGGCCGTCCACGACGAGGGCGGCGGCGGGATCGTGGAACAGGGCGTTGATACCGAGGATGCGCATGGGATGTGCTCCGTCCTGTGTCGCTTCCGGGTCGCGGGTGCCGCGGGACAGCTGTCTCAAACACTTGAAAACAGCTCATCTCCGGAAAGAAAGGACAAAAGCACCCTGTGTAGTCGTCCGCCCCAGGGGTTCAGGCCGCGACGGCGTGCGTGAACCAGCCGATGGTGCGCTCCAGGCCCTCGTTCCAGTCGGTGCGGGGCCGCCAGCCGAGCCGTTCACGGGCCAGCGTGGTGTCGGGGCGGCGGCGCCCGGGGTCGTCGACGGGGCGTTCGACGAAGCGGATGCGGGAGCGGGAGCCGGTGAGATCGACGACGCGGCGGGCCAGCTCCAGCATGGTGATCTCCTCGCCGCCGCCGATGTTCACCGGCCCGGTCTCCCGGGAGGCGGCGAGGGCGAGGACCCCGTCGACGGTGTCGTCGACGTAGCACAGGGAGCGGGTCTGGCCGCCGTCGCCGGCGACGGTGAGCGGTACGCCGTCCAGGGCCTGGGCGATGAAGGTGGGCACGGCGCGGCCGTCGCCGGTGCGCATCCGGGGGCCGTAGGTGTTGAAGATGCGGACGATGGCGGTGTCGGTGCCGTGCACCCGGCGGTGGGCGGTGGTGAGGGCCTCGGCGAACCGCTTGGACTCGTCGTAGACGCTGCGCGGGCCGACCGGGTTGACGTTGCCCCAGTAGCTCTCGCGCTGGGGGTGCTCCAGCGGGTCGCCGTAGACCTCGGAGGTGGAGGCGAGCAGGAAGCGGGCGCCGTCGGCACGGGCCCGCTCCAGGGCGTTGCGCGTGCCGTTGCTGCCCACGTCGAGGGTCTCCAGCGGGAGGCGGAGGTAGTCGGCCGGGGAGGCGGGGCAGGCGAAGTGCAGGACCAGGTCGAACCGGCCGGGCAGGCCGCGCAGGGCGGCGGGGTCGGTGGCGTCGGCGTGGACGAAGCGGAAGCCCCGCCCGCGCTCCAGCGCGGCCACGTTGCTCCGGGCGCCGGTGGCCAGGTTGTCCAGGCAGACGACCTCGGCGCCGGCGGCGAGCAGCCGGCCGCACAGGTGGGATCCCACGAATCCGGCGCCGCCGGTGACCAGCGCCCGGCGCCAGGTCCGGCCGCCGCCGAGGCTCTCGCTCACGAGGCTCTCGCTCACGGGGCTCTCCTCACTCTCGTGTTCACTTGCGTGTCGGCGGGTAACCGGTGACGGCCCCCCGTACCCCGAACTCGCATTCGAGGCGGGTGCCGCGGCCGGCCGCGGGGAGGAGACCCGGCGGCGGATTCCCTACGATCGTGACGTGGCCACCTTCTTGCTCGAACGCACGGCACCGCTCCCGCTGGACGAGACCTGGCGCCGGCTCACCGAGTGGCACCGGCACGGCGACGCGATACCGCTGACCCGGATCACCGTCACCACCGCCCCGCCCACCGGCCCCGGCACCCGCTTCGTCGCCCGCACGGGCCTGGGGCCGTTCACCGTCGACGACCCGATGGAGGTGACCGTCTGGGAACCGCCGCGCAACGGCACACCGGGCCGGTGCCGCCTGGAGAAGCGGGGCCGGGTGGTGCGGGGCTGGGCGGAGCTGGAGGTCCGCCCCGGCCCCGGCGGCCGCACCCGGGTCCGCTGGCACGAGGAGCTGACCGTCCGCCCGCTGCCGCCGGCGCTCGACGCGGCCCTGGAGCGCTTCGGCCGGTACGTCTTCGGACGGGCGGTCAACCGGCTCCTCAGACGGCCCTGACACGGCCGGCCGCCGTCCACCGGCGGGCACGGGGTGGCCGTTCCCGGCCGGGCCTCCGCCGGCACCGGACTCACAGCCGCCGGTTCGCCAGTACCGAGATCCTCTCCCGCACCGCCCCCACCTCCGCCGGGTCCAGGTCGGCCACGACCAGCTCCGGCCCCGCGCCCGCCGCCCGGCGCACCGTGCCGTCCGGGCCGGCCACCAGGCTGTACCCGATGCCGGTGGGCGCCTTCGGCGGCACCGGCGTGCCGCTCGCCTGCGGGTCGGCCTGGTCGACGGCGGCGACGAACAGCGTGGCGTCCAGCGCGCGGGCCCGCACCAGCAGCTCCCACTGCTCCCGCTTGCCCGGCCCCGCGCCCCAGGACGCGGCCAGCAGCGTCGCGACCGCGCCCGCGTCGGCGTGCGCCCGGAACAGCTCCGGGAAACGGACGTCGTAGCAGGTCGCGAGGCCGAGACGGACGCCGTCCACGTCGATGGTGACGACCCGCGAGCCGGGGGCCACCGTGTCCGACTCGGCGAAGCCGAACGCGTCGTAGAGGTGGATCTTGTCGTAGGACGCCTCGACGCCGGGGCCGGTGGCCAGCAGCGTGTTGGTGACCCGGCCGTCCGGAGCGGGGGTGAACATGCCGGCCACCACCACGGTCCCCGAGGCCGCCGCGATCTCGCGGAGGCCTTCGGCCCAGGGGCCGTCCAGCGGTTCGGCGACCGGCCTCAGCGAGGTGCCGAAGCAGGTCATCGACGCCTCCGGGAAGACCACGACCCGCGCGCCGGCCTCGGCGGCCCGCCGGGTCTCCCGCCCGATCAGCTCCAGGTTGCGCGCCGGATCGGTACCGGTGGTCAGCTGGCTCAGTGCGATGCGCATGGGTGCGGTGTCCCTTCGTCGGCGGTACGGCTGTACAGGATGCGGCACGGGGTCACCGCGCGGCGGACGCGTGGTCCCGCGCGGGGCGCGCGTCCCCGTGCCCGGCGGCCCCGCCCGGAGCGGGCCCCACGACCGCGGCCACCGCCGTGAGCACGGCGTACCCGCCCTCGGCACCCCGTCACCGAAGGCATCCCGCCGCAGAAGGCACCCGACCACCGAAGGCGCCCCGCCGCAGAAGGCACCCGACCACCGAAGGCGCCCCGCCGCAGAAGGCACCCGACCACCGGAGACACCCCGCCGCAGAAGGCACCCGACCACCGGAGACACCCCACCGCCGAAGGCACCCGACCACCGGAGACACCCCACCGCCGAAGGCACCCGGCGGCCCGGCGGACGGCAGCGGCGCCACCACCCCGCCGGTCCACCGCCCGCCGCCCCCGGCCCGCCGGTCCCCCGGCCCGCGGGCACGCCGGGGCGGGGCCGGCGCGGCGCGGGCACGGCACTGGCGCGGCGAGCAACCGCTCGGCGACGAAGGCCGCCCGGGGACCGTACCTCAGGGAGTGCGGGACGCAGGGCGGGCCGGAACCGGCGCCGCGTCGTGGTGGACCGGGGTGCGCGCGCCGGTCAGCGGGACGCCCGTGCCGCCGCGCCGGACGGCGACGATCTCGGCGGCGATGGACAGCGCCGTCTCCTCGGGGGTGCGGGCGCCGAGGTCGAGGCCGATCGGGGACCTGAGGCGGGCCAGCTCCGGGTCGCCCAGGCCGGCCGCGCGCAGCCGCGCCTCCCGGTCCAGGTGGGTGCGGCGCGAGCCCATCGCGCCGACGTACGCCACCGGCAGCCGCAGCGCCCGCTCCAGCAGCGGCACGTCGAACCTGGCGTCGTGGGTGAGGACGCACAGGACGGTCCGGGCGTCGACGTCCGTCGCCTCCAGGTAGACGTGCGGCCAGGCGACGACGACCTCGTCGGCGTCGGGGAAGCGGGCCTCGGTGGCGAAGACGGGCCGGGCGTCGCAGACCGTGACCCGGTGGCCGAGGAACTTCCCGGCCCGCACCAGCGCGGCGGCGAAGTCGACCGCGCCGAAGACGATCATCCGCGGGGGCGGTACGGAGGACTCCACCAGCACCGTCAGCGGCGCCCCGCACCGCGAGCCCGCCGCGCCCGTCGCCACGGTGCCGGTGCGGCCGGCGTCCAGGAAGGCGCCCGCCTCGGCGGCGACGGCGCGGTCCAGCTCCGGGCCGGCGCCGAGGCCGCCGTACCGGGTGCCGTCGGGGCGGACGGTGAGCGCGCGGCCCACCAGGTCCGCGGGGCCGGCCGCGATCCGCGCCACGGCCGCCGCCTCACCGCGGGCGGCGGCGGCCAGCGCGGCGGCCAGCGCCGGGCGGACGGGATCGTCCGCCCGTACCGGCGTGACCAGGATGTCGATGACGCCGCCGCAGGTCAGCCCGGTCGCGAAGGCGTCCGCGTCGCTGTGTCCGAAGCGCTCGACCACGCTCTCGCCGTCCGTCAGCGCCCGCCGGCACAGCTCGTAGACGGCGCCCTCCACACAGCCCCCGGAGACCGACCCGAGCGCGGTTCCCCCGGTGTCCACCGCGAGGGCGGCTCCGGGCCGGCGGGGCGCGCTGCCGCTGACGGCCACCACGGTGGCCACGGCGAAGTCGCGGCCCTGCTCGACCCACCGGTGCAGCTGTTCGGCGATGTCCAGCATCTGTCGGTCTCCTCGGCAACGGGGCGGACGGACGGGTTCCCCGGCGGCGGCCGCCACACGCCCGTCCCGCCCCCTCCCGCCCGCTCAGCCCGGTGACGCGGCCGAGGTCCACCAGGTACTCGGGCCTGCGGTGGCCGAAGCTGGTCCCGGCCGCCGCGTCGGTGCCTTCCGCGACCGGTACGGCGGTGGGGTGCGCGGCCCCGGCGGCGAGCGCCTCCTCCCAGCCGGCGGGGCGGAGGAAGTCCGTGGGCGGCTCTCCCCCTCATCCTCATCGTGCGGGCCGCACGGAACGAGCCACACCGGGCGCGGCGGCCCCGGCTCGTTCACGCGCTGTTCACGTGGCGCGCTCCCGGCGCACAGCCCTGTGCCCCGCCGGTGTCAGCCGCGGAAACCATGAAGGAGTTGGCTGGCCAGCGCGGTCATCTTGTAGATTCATATGAACAGAGGTCTTCGGCAACCTCTCCGAATTCCCCGTGGAAACGCGCGACCCGTCGGCGTGACCCGGAAGACCGCTTCGAGACAGGGAACGGCGGCGACGACATGCGGCTGCGGGCACTGCTGGACACCGACGCGCTGGGCCTCAAGCTGCTCGGCGGCGAGCACGAGCTGGACCGTGCGGTGCGCGGCGTGATGACCACCGACCTGCGGGACCCCAGCCGCTACCTCTCCGGCGGCGAACTGGTCCTGACCGGGCTGGCCTGGCGGCGCGACGCGGCGGACTCCGACCCGTTCGTCCGCATCCTGGTGCGCAACGGGGTGGCCGCGCTCGCCGCCGGGGAGGCGGAGCTGGGCAGTGTCCCGGAGGACCTGGTGGTGGCGTGCGCCCGGCACCGGCTGCCGCTGTTCGCGGTGCACGAGTCGGTGGCGTTCGCGACGATCACCGAGCACGTGGTACGGCAGGTCTCCGGGGAGCGCGCCGGGGACCTCGCGGCCGTGGTCGACCGGCACCGCCGGATGATGTCCTCCGGCCCGGCGGGCGGCGGCCCGGACGTCGTCCTGGAGCTGCTCGGCACCGACCTGGACCTGCGGGCCTGGGTGCTGTCGCCGACCGGGCGGCAGGTCGCGGGCGCCAAGACGGCGGGGTCCGCGCTCCCCGGTGAGGTGCGCGCGCGGCTCGCGGCGGAGCACCTGGCGGCCACGCGCGCCGGCCGGCGGCCCCCGCACCGGGTGCGGGTCGGCCCGACGGCGTACAGCCTCTTCCCGGTGCGCGGCGGGGGGCAGCGGCCCGGCCGGGGTGCGGGGGCCTCCCCCGGCGTGCGGGAGGCGGTGCTCTCCGAGTGGCTGCTGGCCGTCGAGGCGGACGCCGGGGACTGGGCGGAGGAGCGGCTGGACCTGCTGCACGGCGTCACCCAGCTGATAGCCGTCGAACGGGACCGCCGGGAGGCGGCCCGCACGGTCCGGCGGCGCCTGGCGCAGGAGATCCTCGAACTGGTCCAGTCGGGCGCCGCGCCCGCCGAGATCGCGGCGCGGCTGCGGGTCGCGGCGCCGGTGCTGCTGCCGGGCCTCGGCGCCGCCCCGCACTGGCAGGTGGTCGTGGCGCGGGTGGAGTCCGGGGGAGCCGGGGAGGCCGGGCGGCCCGAGGGACCGGCGGCCGGCACCGGCGCGGTCGCCCAGGCGCTGCTGGAGGAGATCCTGGTCGACCCCGGCGCCCGCGGGCCCGAGCACTCCGACCGGATCGCCGTCGCGCACGCCGGTGACGAGGCCGTCGCCCTCGTACCGCTGCCGGCGGTCGCCCGGGAGCACGACGGCGGTGAGGCGGGCTTCCTCGCCGACGCCCTCCTGGAGGCCGTACGGGAACCGCTGTCGGCCGGGCTCGGCGACGACGGGCGGGTCACGGTCGGGGTGAGCGCGGCCGTGCACTCGGCGGAGGGGCTGCGCGGCGCGCTGGAGGAGGCGCGGCACGCCCGGCGGGTGGCCGCGGCGCGGCCCGGCCGGGTCTGCGCGGCCGGGCACCAGGAACTGGCCTCGCACGTCCTGCTCCTGCCCTTCGTCCCCGACGACGTGCGCCGGGCCTTCACCGCCCGGCTGCTGGACCCCCTGCGGGAGTACGACCGGCGCCACCGCGCCGAGCTGATCCCGACGCTGGAGGCGTTCCTGGAGTCGGACGGCTCCTGGACGCGCTGCGCGGGCCGGCTGCACCTGCACGTCAACACGCTGCGCTACCGCGTCGGGCGGATCGAGCAGTTGACGGGGCGTGACCTGTCGCGCCTGGAGGACAAGCTGGATTTCTTCCTGGCGCTGCGGATGGGCTGAGGGACCGCGCCGGACCTCCCCGCCCGGAGTCCCACGACTTTGTGAAATCCTTCACCCGCCCCCTTGGCCGGGCCCCTCGTTCCGTGCTGAGATGCGGCCACCACTCGGGCTCGACGGCGTGCTAGGGAGGGCAACGTGGCGCACTCCGCCATGTCCGGTACGGGAACCACCGCCAGTGACGATCCGCTCGGGACCGCCGTGTGGCGGCTGCGCTCGCGGGCCTGCTGGGCCGACGCCGCCGCCCTCCTGCAACCGGCCACCGCGGCCTTGGCGCTCCAGCGGGCCGCGCTGCTGGTGGAGCGGTGCCTGTACACCGAGCAGGGCTGGGCGGAGGCGGAGGACGCGCTGCGCACGGCGGAGGCGCTGGCGGACAGCGACGACGAGCGCGGGGCCGCCGCCTGCGAACGCGGACAGCTCGCGTACGCGGCGACGCTGCACGGGGTGCGGGACCGGGCCGACGAGGCGCGGGCGGCGCTGGGCCGGGCGGCGGCGCTGATCACCCCGGGAGCGCCGGGACGGGCCCTGCTGGACTTCCGGCGCGGGCTGCTCGCAGAGAACCTCACCGGCTCCCCGCAGGCCGCGCGGGCCGCCTACCGGCGGGCGCACGCCGGGGCCACCGCGCACGCCGACCCGCTGCTGCTGTCGTGCACGTGGCGGCACCTGGCCGGGCTGGCCCTGCGGGACGGTGAACGGGCCGAGGCCCGGCACGGCTTCAGCGAGTCCCTGCGGATCCGGGAGGAGCTGGGGTACCTCGTGGGCACCGCCCCGGCGCTGGTCTCCCTGGCGGAGACGGAACCGGAGCCGGAGGCGTCCCGGCTGCGCGAGGAGGCCCGCCGCCTGTTCCGCCTCCTCGGCGGCGTCCCGACCTGGCTGGCCCGGCAGCTGAGTCCGCCGGCGGCGGGGGCGGCCACGGCGTGACCTGCGGCGCGACGCCCCTCACGGGGACGCCGGCCCGCCCTCCGTCGCGAAGTGCTCCCCCACCAGGGTCCGCACCAGCTCCGCGTCCCCGGCGATCAGCGCGTCCAGCAGCGCGGTGTGCTGGTGGGCGTCGGCGATCAGGTCGGCCCGGCCGCGCGGGACGGGGACGCCGGCCGGCGGCCACTGCGCCCGGCGGTGCAGGTCCTCGGCGATCCGCACCAGCTGCTCGTTGCCGGCCAGCGCCAGCACCGCGCGGTGGAAGGCGCGGTCGGCCTCGGCGTAGCCGGCGCGGGTGCCCGAGGAGGCGGCCCGGACGGTCGCCTCGGCCAGCGGGCGCAGCTCTGCCCAGCGTTCGGCGGGCACCGTACGGGACAGCCGCAGCAGTACCGGGGCCTCGATCAGCGCACGGATCTCGGCCAGTTCGGCGAGCTCGCGCGCGCCCCGCTCGACGACCCGGAAACCCCGGTTCGGCACGACCGCGACGGCTCCCTCCTGCGCGAGCTGCTGCATCGCCTCCCGCACGGGGGTGGCCGACACCCCGAACCGCTCGCCGAGCGCGGGCGCCGAGTAGACCTCGCCGGGCCGCAGTTCGCCGGCGGCCAGCGCGGTGCGCAGGGCGTCCAGGACCTGTCCGCGCACGGAGGACCGCTGGACGAGGGGCCGGGGGCGGGGAGGGGGCGGCGGCGTCCCGGCGCGGGTGTGCTCACCGCGTACGGGCGCGGGCCCGGGCACCCCGGCCGCCGACGCCGTCCGCAGGGCGGGGGTCCCCGTCTCGGCGAGGCTCTGCGCGCCCTCCCTCACGGGGTCCACGGGGTCCTCCTGGGGACGTGTCGGTACTTGAGGTCATTACGGCGGGTTGCCACTCGTCCGTCAAGCACCTTAGGGGCACATCGCGCCAGTTCACATTCCGGGGATCTTGGGTAAGGTTAGGCTTACCTTTAAACAGCTCGTTCGACCGACGTGGATCGGTGGTCCCCGCATGCCCGTGCCCCGCTCGTCCGTCGCGGACTCCTACGCCCGCCTGTCCGAGGTGCTGCCCTCCTTCGCCGCCCTGGAGCGGGCCCCTGAGGAGCCGCTGCCCGAGGGCGGCGGCTGGGTGACGGCCGCCGCGCTCGCGGAGGGCGGGGACGCCCTGGAGGCGTTCCTGGCCTGGGACGAGGCGCAGGTGGTACGGAACTACGGGCAGCGGGCGCGGCCGGACGTGGTGGCGACCTTCGGCCTGCACCGGTACGCCTGGCCGGCCTGTCTGCTGATCACGGTCCCCTGGTTCCTGCACCGCAGGGTCCCCCGCCTGCCCGTGACGCGCGTCGCCTACCACCGCGGCGCCGAGGACCTGCCGCTGGGCCGCATGGCCGTCCGCCCGGACGGGTTCGCCTGCCTGCCCGGCGATCCGGCCGCGGCCCTGCCCGGCGCCCGCGTCGTCGCCGACGAGGAGGCGCTGCGCGCCGAGGTGCGGGCCGCGGTCGCGGACCACCTGGAACCGTTGCTGGCCGGTTTCGGCCCCCGGATGCGCCGGCGCGGACGGGCCCTGTGGGGCATGGCGACCGACGAGGTCGTGGAGGGCCTGTGGTACGTCGCCCACCTGCTCGGCGAGCGCGACCGGGCCCGCCGCGAACTGGAGCTGCTGCTGCCGGGCTCGACCCGGCCGTACGTCGGCGCGGCGGCGTTCCGCGAGCTGACCGGGCCGAACGGCGAGTCGCTGCCCACCCGAGACCGGGCGAGCTGCTGCATGTTCTACACCCTGCGCCCCCAGGACGCCTGCGCCGCCTGTCCGCGCACGCCCGAGGCGGACCGCGTCGGCAAGCTCCTCGCCCAGGCGGGCTGACGCCGCCTCCGCCCGGGCCCGGCGGACGCCCCGTGACGCACCCCGTCGGACGGGAGTGCCGCGGCCGTCGCTTAAGATCGTCCGCGCGGGTGACACCCGCACCGCCACGCCCATTCACACCTTCCCCATGGGTTGCAGGAAGTTCCCACGGAACCACCCGTGCGGGTATTCTTGTTCGAACTCAACTCTCGCCACTCCAGCGCCAGTTCGAGCAGAATGCCGCCCCGGACCGCCCCCACGCACTCCCTTGGCGGCCTCTTGCCCCGAAAACCCCTGAGGGCAGGCGGAGTTGGGCCACTATGGCGGGCGTTACGCCCTATCCCAATGCAAGGGACCCCTAGATGAGACTGACCGACATATCGCTGAACTGGCTGCTTCCGGGCGCCGTACTGCTCCTGGGCATGCTTGCGGCGGTGGCGGTGCTCGCGCGCGGCAAGCGCTCCTCGGGGAAGGACGCGAGCGCGGACGACTCGTGGGAGCGGGCAGAGGAGCGTCGCAGGCGCAAGGAGACCCTGTACGGCGCCTTCTCCTACCTCCTCCTCTTCTGCTGTGCCGCGGTCGCGGCGGCGCTCTCCTTCCACGGTCTGGTCGGCTTCGGCGAGCAGAACCTCGGCCTGAGCGGCGGCTGGCAGTACCTGGTCCCGTTCGGCCTCGACGGTGCGGCGATGTTCTGCTCCGTCCTCGCGGTCCGCGAGGCCAGCCACGGTGACGCGGCGCTCGGCTCCCGCATTCTGGTGTGGACGTTCGCCCTGGCGGCGGCCTGGTTCAACTGGGTGCACGCCCCCCGGGGCGCGGGCCACGCCGGCGCTCCGCACTTCTTCGCGGGCATGTCCCTGTCGGCGGCCGTGCTGTTCGACCGGGCGCTGAAGCAGACCCGCCGGGCCGCGCTGCGCGAGCAGGGCCTGGTGCCCCGTCCGCTGCCGCAGATCCGTATCGTCCGCTGGCTGCGCGCTCCCCGGGAGACCTACGGCGCCTGGTCGCTGATGCTCCTGGAGGGCGTGCGCAGCCTGGACGAGGCGGTCGAGGAGGTGCGCGACGACAAGCGCAAGAGGGACGAGGAGAAGCGGCGCCAGCGCGAGCACGGCCGGCTGGAGCGGGCGCAGCTGAAGGCGATCAGCCGGGGCCACCGCGGCTTCCCCGGCCGTGGCGGACGCCAGGTCGAGGTGCAGGCCGTGGAGCGGGGCTCCGATCAAGCCTCCGCGGAGCCTGCCATAGCGCCTTTGGAGCAACTGCCCGCACGCCGCCTTCCCTCGTTGCAGCCCGTACGCGGCACGAGTGACCCGGTCACCGTGGACCTCACCGCCGAGGACGACACCCAGGCGCTGCCGCGGCTGGACTCCCTGGAGCGCAAGCTCAAGGACCTCGAGCAGCAGTTCGGTTAGGCGCCGGCGCACCGGTGCCGGAAGGGGCGCGGCCCGTGGGCCGCGCCCCTTCGGCGTTCCCGTCGTCCTGCGAATTCAGGCGGGTCAGGCGTCCAGTTCGAACCAGACCGACTTCCCCACGGCGTGCGCCCGCACCCCCCAGGCGTCGGCGAGGGACTGGACCAGCAGCAGCCCCCTGCCGCTGGTGCTGGCACCGGGGTCCACGGCGCGCGGCCGGGGCCACCGGGACACGAAGTCCCGCACCTCCACCCGCAGCCCCCGGGGCCCCAGGGTGGCGGTCAGGACCGCGTCGTGGTCGGTGTGGACCAGCGCGTTGGTGACCAGCTCGCTGGCGAGCAGTTCCGCGGTCTCCGAGCGGCCGGGCCGCTCCCAGTGCCGCAGCAGCGCCCGTAACGCCCGGCGCGCTTCGGGCACCGCCTCCAGGTCGCACCGCCGGAGCCGGCACCTGATCCCGGACGCCCCGTCCATCGCGTCGCCGGCCTTCTCGCCGTCGTCCGCCTTCTCGCCGGCCTTCTCGTCCGCCGCCTCGTCCACCGGGCGGATCCCCACCGCCACGGGTCCGCCCCTGCGTGCCTGCCGCTCCATGTCCCCCGCCCGCGTCCCGGTACCGCTCTTCCGCCGCGCTCGAACACGTTCACGGTGTTCCATGCCCCCGTGGCGGGCCGGGCAGTCATCCGGACACCCACGGTGACCGTCCATACCCGGTGTTCGGCCAGGAAATGGCCGAACACCGTCGCCCGCGGCCGTCACCGGCCTTCTAGGGACGCGGCAGGTTGCGCAGGTTGGAGCGGGCCATCTGGAGCATGCGGCCGACGCCGCCGTCCAGGACGATCTTGGAGGCGGACAGGGCGAACCCGGTCACCATGTCGGCGCTGATCTTCGGCGGGATGGACAGGGCGTTGGGGTCGGTGACGACGTCGACGAGGGCCGGGCCCTTGTGCTTGAACGCCGCCTTCAGCGCGCCCGCCAGGTCCTTGGGCTTCTCCACCCGCACCCCGAAGGCGCCGCAGGCCTCGGCGACGGCGGCGAAGTCGGGGTTCTTGTTGGCCGTGCCGTGCGACGGCAGCCCGGCGACCAGCATCTCCAGTTCGACCATCCCCAGCGAGGAGTTGTCGAACAGCACGACCTTCACCGGCAGGTCGTACTGGACGAGGGTGAGGAAGTCGCCCATCAGCATGGAGAACCCGCCGTCGCCGGACATCGAGACGACCTGCCGCCCGCGGTCGGTGAACTGGGCCCCGATCGCCATCGGCAGCGCGTTGGCCATCGAGCCGTGCGAGAACGAACCGATGATCCGGCGCCGCCCGTTGGGCGTGATGTACCGGGCGCCCCAGACGTTGCACATCCCGGTGTCGATGGTGAACACCGCGTCGTCGGCGGCGACCTCGTCCAGTACGGCGGCCACGTACTCCGGGTGGATCGGCACGTGCTTGTCGACCTTGCGGGTGTACGCCTTGACCACGCCCTCCAGGGCGTCCGCGTGCTTCTTCAGCATCCGGTCGAGGAACTTGCGGCTCTTCTTCTCCTTGACACGCGGGATCAGGCACCGCAGGGTCTCCCGCACGTCGCCCCACACCGCCAGGTCCAGCTTGGAGCGGCGGCCCAGGTTCTCCGGCCGGACGTCGATCTGGGCGATCTTGACGTCGTCGGGCAGGAAGGCGCTGTAGGGGAAGTCCGTGCCGAGCAGGATCAGCAGGTCGCACTCGTGGGTGGCCTCGTAGGCGGCGCCGTACCCGAGCAGACCGCTCATCCCGACGTCGTACGGGTTGTCGTACTGGATCCACTCCTTGCCGCGCAGGGCGTGTCCCACGGGGCTCTTGATCTTCCCGGCGAACTCCATCACCTCCGCGTGCGCGCCCGCCGTACCGCTGCCGCAGAAGAGGGTGACCTTGTCGGCGTCGTCGATCAGCTTCACCAGCCGGTCGATCACCTCGTCGCCGGGGCGGACAGTGGGCCGGGAGGTGACGAGGGCGGTCTCGACGGCGGCCTCGGGGGCCGGCTCGCCGGCGATGTCACCGGGCAGGGTGACGACGCTGACGCCGGAGCGGCCGACGGCGTTCTGGATGGCGGTGTCCAGGAGCCGGGGCATCTGCTTCGGGCTGGAGATCATCTCGCAGTAGTGGCTGCACTCGCGGAAGAGGTGGTCGGGGTGGGTCTCCTGGAAGTAGCCGAGACCGATCTCGCTGGAGGGGATGTGCGAGGCCAGGGCGAGCACGGGCGCCATGGAGCGGTGGGCGTCGTACAGGCCGTTGATCAGGTGCAGGTGGCCGGGGCCGCAGGACCCGGCGCAGGCGGTCAGCCTGCCGGTGATCTGCGCCTCGGCACCGGCCGCGAAGGCGGCGGTCTCCTCGTGCCGTACGTGCACCCAGTCGATGCCGGAGTGGCGGCGCACGGCGTCCACGACCGGGTTGAGGCTGTCGCCGACGACACCGTAGAGGCGTTCCACTCCGGCGCGGACGAGGATGTCGACGAACTGTTCGGCGACGTTCTTCTGTTTGGCCATGCTGTCCATGTAGGCACAAGGGCCCCGTTCATGCCTCCCACACGGCGGCGGCCGTACGGTCGTCGGCGTACCCCTCGACCCGGGCGCGGGCGTCGGCGAGGAAGCCGGCCAGGCCCGGCGGGGTGCGGCCGGACCACCGTCCGGCGAGGTGGTCACGGAGGGCGGGCTCGCCCCGCAGGGGGCCGGCCAGGCCCTCGGTGCACAGCAGCAGGACATCACCCGGGCGGGCGACGGAGGCCCGGAACCGGAAGGGCCGGCGGGGCGGCCCGGCGCCCGGCTCGTCGTACGGGCCCGGCGGCGCGGGGGCGCCGAGGTCCAGGGTGAGCCGATCACCGCCGGGGGCCTCGGGGGCCGCCCCGGCGGGGGGCGAACCGAATCCGACCACGGGTTCGCCGGTGAGGTCGGCGGGCGGGGGCTCCATGTCCTGCCAGACGCCGTCCCGCAGCCGGAACAGACCGCCCGCGCCGACGCCGAAGAACACCCGGGTGCGGCAGCCGGGGTCGGCGGGCAGCAGCAGGCAGCGCAGCCCGGCCGTGTACTCCTCCGGCGCCAGGCCCTGCTCGGTGGCGCTGGCCCGGAGCCGGCCCAGGCCGCGGTCGGTGAGGCGGCGCAGACCGGACTTCAGCTCACCGCGGCGGGCGGCCCGCAGGTCCTCGGCCAGCCGGACGTGGCTGCGGCCCACGGCCCGGCCGATCCAGCGGCACAGCTCGGCGGCGGCGCGGTGGGCGCCGGTCGCGGCGCGGGCGCCGGTGGCCATCGCGACCAGGACCAGGGCGTCGTCGCCCGTCCCGAAGCGGGCGGTGAGCAGGGCGTCGCGGCGCGGGTCCCCCCGGTGGCGCGCGAGGTCGCCGCGCGCGGACAGCGCCCGCAGTGTGCAGGCCCCGTACCGGGCGCCGTCCAGCACGGTGTCCGGGACCAGGTCGCCGAGGGCCTCCGGGTCGGCGGGCGGCAGGGCGGCAGGCTCCGGGTCGCAGGGGGGCGGGCCCGAGCCGACGCGGTCCGCCGCGAAGGGGCGGCCGGGCCGGCGGGGCCGAACGGGCCGACGGAGCCGGCCGGCCTGGCCGGACGCCGACCCGGCGGGGGCCGGTGGCGCTCCGTCCGTCCCGGCTCGGGGGTCCGGGGGCGCGGGGGACGGGTCGTCGCGGTGGGCCGGGGGCGCGGGGGACGGGTCGTCGCGGTGGGCCGGGGGCCAGTTCGCGGGGAGCGGGGGTGGGGGTGAGGTGGGGGGAGGGGGGCGCCGGCCGGGGTGGTCGTCCAGCGCTCCCGTCGCGGAGGCGAACCGGTCGTCGAGGGAGTCGGCCGCGGCCGTCTCCCCGGTGTCGTCGCTGGAGTCGTCGTACAGCTCCCCCCACCAGTGGTCCTCCCGGCCGGTGGGACTTTCCCCCTGCTGACTCATGCCCCCAATTGTCCACCGCCCGGGCCGGTTGGAAACGGCGCGTCCGGAAGAACCGGCGCGGTGGGGGCCGCCGGGCAGTCCCGCACCCCACGGGAGGACCGCCCGGCGGCAGCGGGACGGCAGCACGGCGCACCGGTCCCGTGTCCCCGCGCGCGTCGGCTCAGGTCAGGGCTCCGATCACGGCGCGGCGGCGCGACGGCCGCCGGATGCCGGGCGCCACCGGGCGGCTCGGTGACACCGCCTTGGCGCGGTGGCCGCCACTACCGCGATGATGTTCCCGAGGCGGGTTCGCGCCGTGGCCGCTTCCCGCCACGGAGAGCGGTCCACGGGTCGGCGTCAGCCGGGATCAAGGGGAGGGACGGCGTTCGATGCTGGGAGTGCTGGGGCTGGAGGAGGCCCAGGAGTCGGCGTACCGCGCCCTGGTGTCCGTGGGCGCCGCCGACGTGCCCGATCTCGCCCGGCGGCTGGCGCTCGGCGAGCGGGACACCGAGCGGGCGCTGCGACGGCTGGAACAGAACGGTCTGGCGGCCCAGTCCCCCGTGCGGCCGGGCCGCTGGGTGGCGGCGCCGCCGGGCGTGGCGCTGGGCGCCCTGCTCACCCAGCACCGGCACGCCCTGGAGAAGGCGGAACTGGCCGCCGCCCTGCTGGCCGAGGAGTACCGCGCGGCGGCCGGCGAGCCCGCGGTGCACGACCTGGTCGAGGTGGTGACCGGTGCCGCGGCGGTCACCCGGCGCTTCCTCCAGCTCCGGCTGGGCGCGGCCGAGGAGGTGTGCGCGCTGGTCACCGGCGCCCCGGTCGCCGTCACCGGCGTGGAGGACCACGCGCGGGAGGAGGCCGCCGCGCGGGGCGTGCGCTACCGGGCGGTGGTGGAGCGGGCGGTACTGGACCGGACGGACGGCGTCACCGAGCTGACCGCGGCCCTCGGCCGCGGCGAGGAGGTCCGGGTGGTGGAGCGGGTGCCGGCCGAGCTGCTGGTCGTCGACGGCACCCTCGCGCTGGTACCGCTCACCGCCCGGTCCGCCGAGCCCGCCGCGCTGGTGGTGCACGCCAGCGGCCTGCTGGAACTGCTCACCGGCCTGTTCGAGTCGGTGTGGCGGGACGCCCTGCCGCTGCGGCTCGGCGCCCGCGGCGTGACCGAGGACTCCCCCGGCCGCCCCGACGCCACCGACCTGGAGATACTCTCCCTGCTGCTGGCCGGGCTGACCGACGCGAGCGCCGCCAAACAGCTCGACCTGGGCCTGCGGACCGTGCAGCGCCGGGTGAGGCGGCTGATGGACCTGACCGGCGTGGCGACCCGGCTGCAACTGGGCTGGCACGCCTACGAGCGGGGCTGGGTGACCCGGGAGCGCTGACGTCCCGGCCCCCCGTTCTGCGGACGGGCGCCCGCGGGCGCACCCTGGTCGGATGGGAGTGGTGGACCTCCTGCTCGTGGGCCTGGTCGTCCTGCTCGGGCTGGGCGGCGTCCTGCTGCCCGGTGTCCCCGGGTCCTGGCTGGTGTGGGCGGCGGTCCTGTGGTGGGCGCTGAAGGACCCGCGCCCCCTGGCCTGGGCGGTCCTGGCCGGCGCGACGGGCGTGCTGCTGCTGTCCCTGGCGGTGCGCTGGGCCCTGCCGTCCCGGCGGCGGGCGGGAAACGCCGAGGGCCGGCTGGCGGCGTACGCGGGCGGCGGCGCCCTCCTCGGGTTCGTCCTGCTCCCCGTGGTGGGCACCGTCCCCGGCTTCCTCGGCGGGATCTACCTGGCCGAACGGCTGCGTCTGGGCCGTCACGGCGAGGCGGTCGCGGCCGTGCGCTCGGCGATGCGCTCGGGCGGCTGGAGCGTGCTGACGGAGCTGTTCGCCTGCCTGCTGATCGCCGGGGCGTGGCTGGGCGCGGTGGTCGCCGGCTGATCCGCGCCCAGGACTCCCTCCAGGAGCAGCAGCCGCGTCTTGCGTTCCAGGCCGCCCGCGTACCCGGTCAGGGAGCCGTCGGCGCCGATCACCCGGTGGCAGGGGCGCAGGATCAGCAGCGGGTTGGCGCCGATCGCACCGCCCACGGCCCGTACGGCGGCCCGGGAGGCGCCGACCCGGGCGGCGATCGCGCCGTACGTCGTGGTCGTGCCGTAGGGCACGGTGTCGAGGGCCTCCCACACCTTCGTCCGGAAGGCGGTGCCCTCGGCGCGCAGCGGCAGCCGGAAGACGGTCAGCTCCCCGGCGAAGTAGGCGCCGAGCTGTGCCACGGCCTCCCGGAAGGGGCCGGGGTCGGCCCGCCAGTCCTCGCCGTCCCGGACGGTCCGCCCGCCCTTCTGCCCGGGCACGGACAGCGAGGTCAGCGCCCCGTCCGCCCCGGCGGTCAGCAGCAGCGGCCCGACGGGACTGTCGACCTCGGTCCAGTACGTACGCGTGTCCATGTGCGTCTTCCTGTGCGTGTCCATCTGTGTGATCACTCCAACTCCCCCGCTGCGCGCAGGTGGTTCAGGGCGTACGAGCGCCAGGGGCGCCAGGTGTCGGGGACGTCGGCGCCGGGCGGGGCCGCGTCCGGGTCGCCGAGGGCGCGGGTGCGGACGGCGGCGACGGTCGCCGGGTCCATGCCGGGCAGGGCGAGCAGGGCGGCCTCGGCCTCGTCCCGGTCGGCGCCCGCGTCGAGGCGTACGGTGCCGTCGGCGAGGGCGGCGGTGAGCGCGCCGAGGGTGCCGTGCGGCTCGGCCTCGGCGATCGTCGCCGGTTCGGGGAAGAGGTGGGTGAGGCCGCCGCAGGGCGCGTCGAGCCGCTTGCCGTACCGTGCGACGAGCCGTTCGGCGCCCGCCCCGCCGGTCAGCAGCCGTACCGCCAGTTCCTCCGGGTCGGCGGCGCCCGGTGAGCGCAGGCCGGGGCGGGCGGCGACCAGCGGGGCGAGGCGGGGGTCGGCGCCGAGCCGTCCGTCGACGGCGTACGGGTCGGCGTCCAGGTCGAACAGCCGCCGCAGGCGCCGTACGGCGGTGGTCAGGTCGCGCGGGTCGGTGAGCAGCAGCCGCGCGTCGAGCCAGCCGCCAAAGCCCCCGCCCCGCCCGCCCGGCCGCTCGTCGACGGCGGCGACGCCGGTGCCGTAGGGCAGCCGGAGGGTGCGCCGGTAGACGCGGCGGCCGGGCACCCCGCTCACCTCCTCCACTTTGGCCAGGGCCTCCCGCTGGAGCAGGTCGAAGACGGGCCCGGCCGGGTAGGGCCCCCGGTGGGCGAGCCGCAGCGGTATGCCGGCGCCGGGGGCCGCCCGGTCGCGGGCCGGGGCTGCGGCGCGCAGCCCGCGGGGGGTGTCGGCGTACACGCTCCTGATGGTGTCGTTGAACTGCCGCACGCTGCCGAAGCCCGCGGCGAACGCGACCTCGGTGACCGGCAGGCCGGTGGTCTGGAGCAGCACGCGCGCGGTGTGCGCCCGCTGGGCGCGGGCCAGGGCGACCGGCCCGGCGCCCAGCTCGGCGGTGAGCTGGCGCTGCACCTGCCGGCTGCTGTACCCGAGCCGGCCGGCGAGCCCCGCCACCCCTTCCCGGTCGACGACGCCGTCGCCGATCAGCCGCACGGCCCGGCCCACGACGTCGGCGCGCACGTCCCACTCCGCCGAGCCGGGCACGGCGTCCGGACGGCACCGCCGGCAGGCCCGGAACCCGGAGCCCTGCGCGGCGGCGGCCGTCACGAAGAACCGCACGTTGCAGCGGTTCGGCGTGCGGGCGGGGCAGCTCGGCCGGCAGTACACACCGGTCGTCTCGACGGCGAAGAAGAACACCCCGTCGAACCGGCCGTCCCGGCTCCGCACGGCCTCGTACCTGCTGTCGTCGTCGCCTTCCACACCGTCCAGTCTCCGCCACCCCGCCCCTGCGGGCTGGCGGAAATCGGACACCGCGTCCGGCGGGGTCATCCGAGACGGCCCCGCTTGGCCTCCATGGCCGCCCGCCCCTCGGCTCCCCGGCGCTTCCACTCCTTGCGCAGCTCGGCCCGGACCCGGGCATCGCTCTTGGCGACGATCCGCTGGTTCTCCCGCAGCAGCTTGCGGTAGCTCTCCAGCCGCCGTCCGGGCAGTTCGCCGGTGTCGACGGCGGCCAGCACCGCGCAGCCCGGCTCGCTCTCGTGGGCGCAGTCGTGGAACCGGCACTCCTCGGCCAGCTCCGCGATCTCGGCGAACACCTGACCGACGCCGTGCCCGGCGTCCCACAGCCCGACCCCGCGCAGCCCCGGCGTGTCGATCAGCACACCCCCGCCGGGCAGGACGAGCAGGTTGCGGGTGGTGGTGGTGTGCCGTCCCTTGCCGTCGACGTCACGGGTGGCCCGTACGTCCATGACGTCCTCGCCGAGCAGCGCGTTGGCGAGGGTGGACTTGCCCGCGCCGGACTGTCCGAGCAGCACGGCGGTGCCCCCGGAGACGACGGCGCCGAGGACGTCCAGCCCCTCCCCCAGCGCGGCGCTGACCGGCAGCACCGGCACACCGGGCGCACTGGTCTCGACGTCCCGCACGAGGTGCGCCAGCGTCACCGGGTCGGGCACGAGGTCGGCCTTGGTGAGCACGACGACGGGCTGCGCGCCGGGCTCCCGGGAGAGCGCCGGCCCGCGCAGCAGGGCCTCACCGTGCGAACTGGACATGGCGAGCGCCAGGAACCGTTCGATCCGCCCGAGGTCGAGCTCGACCGCGAGCGACACACAGATGACGACGTGGTCGATGTTGGTGGCCAGCACCTGGCCCTCGGAACGCTTGGAGGAGGTCGAGCGCACGAAGGCGGTGCGGCGCGGCAGCAGGGTCCGTACGTACCGCGGCTCGCTGCCCTCCGGGTCGACAGCGACCCAGTCCCCCGTGCACACGACCTTCATCGGGTCACGGGGAACGACGAACTCGGTGTCGGCGCGGACGGTGCCGGCCGGGGTGACGACGTCGCACAGGCCACGGTCGACCCGGACGACCCGGCCGGGCAGGAGACCCTGCTCGGCGTAGGGAGCGAACTCGGACGCCCAGTTCGCGTCCCAGCCATACGGGGCCAGAGGATGCGACGAAGCCGGACTCGGCAGAGAGGAGAGAGACAAGGGGTGACCCTTCGCATGGGTGGCCCCGGCGCCGCGCGGTCGGACGCGCGATGAGAGTGAGATCAGCCGGCGACCACAGAGGTGGACTTGATGAACTTCCGGATGCGGGCAACGCCCATCGCAACGACAGCCATCGGTCAACACCTCCAAGATCACGCACAGCGGACAACAGCGGCACGCAGCGGCCGCGAGAATGAACATGAGCGTAGCCACCCGCGCCGACGGCCGCGAGTGTTTTTCCCGCGGTTGGCACAGGGCGACTCGGACGCAGCTCGGACTGTCAATGATCCTTTTCCAACGTGCTGATGCGGTTCGACCCTTGGCGTGACAGACGGGTGAAGCCCTTGACGGACGGGTTCACAACCAAGATCACCCGTTCCGCCGGAGGCTTCACGCGCTTGTCCGCCCGTCCCGGCTGGACCTGTCCAGCGCGCATCATCACTTCCTCACCGCCCGTCTGCGTGAACGCCGCCGTGCGATCAGCAGCCGGTGGCGTCGGCTGAACGCCGGCCGGCAGGACCCGCTCGCGCTCGCCCACCTGCGCCACGCCCATACACCCAGCTCGCGGCGAGCTTCGGCATCGGGACCACGACCGCCTGCCGGTACGTCACCGGGGCCGCGGGGGTCCGGTCCTGCCCGCGCTTCTGGCTCGGTCGCGTCCTGGGAAGCGGTGGCCGCGGCACCGCACCCGACGGGTACGGGAGAGGAGGGACCGGGGCCGGCAGGCGGCCACAGAGGTGGACCCGACGGTCTTCCGGACGCGGGAGGCGCCGGTCGCGACGGCAGCCGCCGGCCGGCGCCTCCCGGATCACCCGGGGCGGTCCCGTCGGCGCGACGGGGCCGCGGGAACGGACAGGAGGAGAGCCGGCGGCACGCCGGTGGTTGTCCGCGAGGCCGGCTACGGCGCGGTGGTGCCGGTCGGCGCACCGGGGCGGTACAGGCCGCGGTGGCGGCCGGGGTCCACCACCGTGGACAGGCCGTTGAGCCGCAGGCGGGTGCCGCCGCGGAGGTGGGCGGTGTCCTGCGTGCCGTCCCCGCTGGGCACCAGCCACGTGTACTGCTCGGTCCAGGTCAGACGGGAACCGGCGGGGTCGTCGTCCAGTTCGACGGTGACGAGGGAGACCCAGCGGGTGATGCCGTCGACCTCGGCCTCGTAGACGTGGACGATCCGGGTGTCCGGCACGATGTCCAGGAAGCGGGAGCGGTAGGCGAGGTGTTCCTCGGTGTCACCCGAGACGAAGACGTTGCGGGCAATCTCGCCGCCGCCGACCCGGAAGTCCAGTTCGTGCTCGGCGGTGGCGGACCCGCCCGGCAGGCGGGACCAGCGGCGCCGCAGGGACGGGTCGGAGAAGCCGCGGAAGACCTCGGCGCGGGGCACCGAGAAGTCCAGGTCGAGCGTGAACGAGCCGTGCAGCACGCGGGGCGTCGGGCCGGCGGCCGGGACGCTCCCCGCCTGTGCCCGCGTGAGGTGATCTGCGCACATCGCGTCAACCTAGCACGGGGCGGGGCGCCGGCCGGGCGCCCTGCCCCGTGGTCAGAGCCAGCCGTCCAGGGACTTCAGGAAGCCGTCGAGGTCGTCGCGGTGGACGCAGTGGCCGGTGTCCGGCACGTACACCACCTCGCAGCCCAGCCCGCGGAGCCGTTCGGCCATCTCGTCCGGTACCAGGTGGCGATCGCCGGCGCCCTGGACGAGCGTGGGCACCTCGGCGCGCGCGGGGACCAGGTCGCGGTCGCTGCGCAGCCACTCGATGGCCCGGACGTCCCAGCGGGCGTATCCGGCCAGCTCCGCCTCGATGTCCTCGGGCTGCCAGCGGGGGCAGAGCCGGCGGATGCTCTCGGCGGTCGCCGCCTTGGTGGCCTGCGCGAACTCCCGTACCTCGTCGACCGACTTGACGCCGAGCCGCCACGCCGGGTCGCTGTAGACGACCCGGGCCGGGCGCAGGCCGGGCACCGCGAGGGCGAGCACGGGGGCGGCGAAGGAGTGGGCGAGGGCCAGGTCGACGGGGGTCTGGACCGACTCCACCAGGTCGGCGGCGAGCAGTTCGGGCGTGTACGCGTCGGCGTGCGGGCTGTCCCCGTGGCCGCGCAGGTCCGGCATGATCACGCGGTAACCGCGCTCGGCGAGGGCCGGGGCCACCCGGCGCCAGGTGGCCGCCGACGACATCACGCCGTGGACGAGCAGGGCCGTCCGGTCGCCGTCGCCGACCTCGTGCAGGGCGAGCTTCATGAGCCGGGTTCCTTTCGCGACGCGGACGCGGGTGCGGTGAGGCGCGGGTGCGGTGAGGAGCGGGCACGGCAGGGCGTGGACGCGGGTGCGGTGAGGCGCGGGCGCGGGCACGGCAGGGCGTGGACGCGGGTGCGGTGAGGCGCGGGCGCGGGCACGGCAGGGCTGGTCCGCCGGTCGTCAGCGGTCCGCCTCGGCCAGTTCCAGCAGTGCCTTCGCGGCCAGCCGGTAGCCCAGGGCGCCCAGGCCGACGACGACGCCGGAGGCCAGCGGGGCGATCACGGACTCGTGCCGGAACCGCTCCCTGGCCCACACGTTGCTCAGGTGCACCTCGATCCAGGGCCGCGGGTAGGCGGCGAGGGAGTCGCGCAGGCTCCAGCCGGCCATCATCAGCGCCCCGGGGTTGACGATGGCGCCGACGGTGTCGTGGTGCCGGTTGATGTCGCGCACCAGGTCGCCCTCGGAGTCGTGCTGGAGGGAGAGCACCTGCCAGCCCGCGCCGCTCACCTCGGCGGTGACGGACTTCTCGATGTCGGCGAGGGTCTCGGTGCCGTAGATCTCCGGTTGGCGGCGGCCCAGGATGCCGAGGTTGGGGCCGTTCAGCAGGAGCAGGGTCCTCATGGGGTCACCTCACTGTTCGACGCGCCGGGCCGCCCGGGACCGGGCAGGGGCCCGGCGGTGCCGGAGCCGGGGTCCTCACGGGTGAGTTCGGCCTCGGCGCGTTCCTCGGCGCGGGTCATCGCCACCCGCAGCACGGGCGGCGCCATCAGCGAGGTCACGATCGCGACCAGGACGATGATGGTGTAGGAGTCGGTGTCCAGGACGCCCAGGCGCAGGCCGGTCATCGCGACGACGACCTCCACCACACCACGGCAGTTCATCCCGGCCCCCAGGGCCAGCGCCTCCCAGCGGTTGAGGCGGCTGAACCGGGCGCCGAGGAAGGCGCCGGAGAACTTGCCGACGACGGCGACGGCGAGCACGGCGAGGGCCGCGGCGAGGACCTCCGGGTGGCGCAGGCCGGTGAGGTCCATCCGCAGTCCGGCGGTGGCGAAGAACAGCGGCGCGAGGAAGGCCAGCACGGTGGTCTTCAGCGGTTCCAGCTTCTCCCGGTCCAGGTCCCGGCTGGTACCGACCAGCGCGCCGACGACGAACGCGCCGAAGATCGCCTCCAGTTCCATGGCCTGGGTGGCCGCGGCCCCGAACAGGACCAGGACCACGACCGTCATGATCGTGGGCGCGGGGCCGTCGGCCCGTCCCGCCCACCGCAGCAGGGCCCCCACCACCGGGCGGCCGATCAGCAGGGCGAACAGCACGGCACCGACCGGGTAGAGCACGGAGACCGCCATGACCCCCGCGGTCAGTCCGGCGGTGGCCATCGCGGAGACCACGGACAGCAGGAACCAGCCCACGACGTCGTCCACGACACCGGCGGACAGGATCAGCTGGCCGATGTCGCGGTGCAGCAGGTTCATGTCGAGCAGGGTCTTGGCGATCACCGGGATCGCGGTGACGCACATCGCCACGCCGAGGAAGAACGCGAAGACCGTGGAGTCGACGCCGTCCGGCAGGAGAACGCCGCTCAGCGCGAACCCGGTGGCGATGCCGAGGCCGAGCGGCAGCACCAGGCCGGCGACGCTGACCCGGGCCGCGGTGACCCCGCGCTTGCGGACGAGGCCGAAGTTCAGTTCGGCGCCGGTGACCCCGACGAGGAGCAGCACCCCGAGCTGGCCGGTGGCGTCGAGCATGTGCATCTGCTCCGGCTGCCGGGGCAGCAGCCAGTCGGAGAAGGCGGGCAGCAGGTGCTGGAGCAGGGACGGTCCCAGCAGCATGCCCGCGCACAGCTCGCCCACGACCGCGGGCATCCGGAAGCGTTCGGCGAGCCGGCCCAGGACGAGGGCGAACAGCAGCAGGAAGGCGAGTTGGAGGAGGAAGACCAGGAGCGAGTGCGGGGCCATGGTCGGCACCGGGTTGGCGAGCGTCATGGGCTCTTCCCTCTTCGGGAGCGGTTCGACGGAGTCAGCGGACGGTTCCGGCGCCCTGGCCGCTCAGACCGCGGGCCAGCAGTGCGATGACCTCGGCGCTCCGCTCGACGTGGAAGAAGTGGCCGCCGGGGAAGACGTGTACGTCGGTCGGCCCGGTGGTGTGCGCCTCCCAGGCGCGTGCCTCGTCCAGGGTGGTCCGGGGATCGGCGTCGCCGGTGAGCACGGTCACCGGGCAGTCGAGCAGCCGGCCGGGGTCGTGCCGGTAGTTCTCGACGGCGGCGTAGTCGCTGCGGATCGCCGGCAGGAACATCGCCAGCACCTCGGGGTCGGCGAGGATCTCCTGGCCGGGCCCGCTGAGGTTGCGCAGCTCCGCCAGCACCTCCTCGTCGGTCGCCGCGTGCACGTGCTCGTCGCGGTACCGGGAGGGGGCGCGCCGGCCGGAGGCGTACAGCCGTACCGGGGCGGGCATCCGGGCCTCGCGCATGCGCAGGGCCACCTCGTAGGCGAGGACGGCGCCCATGCTGTGCCCGAACAGGGCGAGCGGCCGGTCGTCCAGGTGGCGCAGGGCCGCGAAGATCTGGTCGGCGTAGTCGGGGATGTTGTCGATGCCGGGTTCGTCGCGGCGCGTCTGCCGTCCCGGGTACTGGACGGCCAGGACCTCCACCGTGGGCGCGAGAGCCGTGGCGACCGGGAAGAAGAAGCTCGCCGAACCGCCGGCGTGGGGCAGGCAGACGAGCCGTACCGCGCTGTTCGGCGAGGGGCGGAAGACACTGACCCACTTCTCGAACTGTGCCGTTGCTCCAGGCATGCCGAATGGCTCGCTTTCACGTCGGAGACCGCGGGGATCAGCGTCTGGTGCGGGACTTCGGCAGCGTAGGCCGGGCCGTCGCGGGGCCGGTATCCCCCAACCTGATAGCCCTCGCGCGCGACCCCGCCCGAACGCGCCGCCCGGCCGTACGCTCACCGGAGTCACCCGAGCAGGGCCGTCGCCCGGGCCGCACCGAGGGGGTTCCCATGTCCGATGTGTCATCCGACGACGCGACGACGTCCACCAGTTCACCGGGGACGGATGTGCTCGTCGTCGGGTACGGGCCGGTCGGCTCGGTACTGTCCGTGCTGCTGGCGCAGCGCGGCTGGCGGGTCACCGTCCTCGAACGCCGGCGGCGGCCGTACACACTGCCCCGGGCGACGAGTTTCGACGGGGAGACGGCCCGGCTGCTGGCCGGTACGGGTATCGGCGGGGAGCTGGGCCGGATCACCGAGCCGGGCACCGGCTACCAGTGGCGGACGGCGGACGGGAAGACGCTGCTGGACATCGAGTTCACCACCGAGGGCCCCTACGGCTGGCCCGACGCCAACACCATGCACCAGCCCGCGCTGGAGGAGCTGCTCGCCGCCCGCGCCGCGCGGCTGCCGGGCATCACGGTGCTGCGCGGGCAGCGGGTCGTGGACCTCGCCGACGGCCCGGACGGGGTGACGGTGACCGCCGAGGACGACGACGGGAGGACGCGGACGTTCCCGGCGCGCTGGGTGGTCGGCTGCGACGGCGCCAACAGCTTCGTACGGGACCGGATGGGCGTGTCCGTCACCGACCTCGGGTTCTCCTACGAGTGGCTGCTGTGCGACGTGGAGCTGCGCGAGCCGCGCGCGTTCGTGCCGACCAACGTGCAGCTCTGCGACCCGGCGCGGCCCACCACGATGGTCGGTAGCGGGCCGGGGCACCGGCGCTGGGAGTTCATGCGGCTGCCGGGCGAGCGGGCGGCCGACCTGAACCGGGAGGAGACCGCGTGGCGGCTGCTCGCCCCGTTCGATGTGACCCCGGACACGGCCCGGCTGCTGCGCAGCACGACGTACATCTTCCAGGCCCGGTGGGCCGACGAGTGGCGGACGGGGCACGTGCTGCTGGCCGGGGACGCCGCCCATCTGATGCCGCCGTTCGCTGGGCAGGGCATGTGCTCGGGCGTCCGGGACGTGGCCGGCCTGGCGTGGCGGCTGGACCTCGTGCTGCGCGGCACCGCCCCCCGGTCACTGCTCGACACCTACACCGAGGAGCGCCGTGCACAGGTGCGCGAGTCGATCCTGGCGTCGGTGCAGCTGGGGCGGCTGATCTGTGTGACGGACGCGACGGCCGCGGCGGAGCGCGACGCGACGGTGCTGGCGAACCGGCGGGGGCCGGGCCGGCCGGATCCGGCTCGGCCGGTCACCTGCGGCCTGCTGCACCGCCCGCCGGGCGCCGGCGCGGAGACCCGGGTGCCGCCGGCGGGCGAGGTGCTGCCGCACGGCCGGCTGCTGCGGCCGGCCGACGGGGAGATGCTGGACGACCCGGTGGGCCGTGGTTTCGTCCTGTTCGTCACGTCCGGGGCGGAGTCGGCGCTCACGCCGCAACGGCTGTCCTTCCTGCGGACCGTCGGCGCGGAGGTGGTCCGCCTGCGACCGGCCGGCGCGTCGTACGAGGGCGCGGGCGGGCCGGTCGACGCGGTGGACGGCGACGGGGTGCTGTCCGGCTTCCTCGACCGGTACGGGGCGACCGCGCTGCTGGTCCGTCCCGACTACCACGTCTTCGGCGCGGCGGACGGTCCGGCCGGGGTGGCCGCGCTGGTGGACGGCTTCCGCACCCGGCTGACCGCGCCCGCCCCGGCACCGGCGCCCGCGAGCCGCGTCGGCTGAACGGGACGGGCCAGGACGGGCCGGGCCGGGCCGGGGAGACGCGGAGTCGACGGGGCAACGGAGGTGACGGGCTCGGCGGGGGCGACAGGGGTGACGGGCTCGACGGGGGCAACGGAGGTGACGGGGGGACAGGGGTGCTGCACGGAACTGCCGGGACGGCGCGGGCTGCCGGGGCGCCCGGCGGGGAGCGGGCGCTGCTTCGGGTCCGGGGCCGGGTCCGGACCCGAGGCAGCGGGGCCGCCCGGCAGGCCACCGGGGGCGCGCGGAAGCAGAGGCGACCGCGCGGTCGGCGACGGGCGGCGGACCGGACGGCACGACCACCCGGCAGAGGACCGGCCGCACACGGAGCCAGACATAACCCGCCCGACCGGAAACGGACGACGGACCGGACGGCACGACCGCCCGGCAGAGGACCGGCCGCACACGGAGCCAGACATAGCCCGCCCGACCGGAAACGGACGACGGACCGGACGGCGCGACCGCCCGGTGGCCGGTCGGCGTCGCGCGCGGGCAGCTCCCCCGCGGCGAGAAGCCGGCGGCGGACCGGGCGGCACGACCACCCCGCGGGTGACCACCCCGCGGGTGACCGTCCCGCGGGCGACCGTCCCGCGGGCGATCGCCGCCGTGCGGACAGGTGCCGCCGTGCCGGTGGGGCGGGAAGCCCCCGGCGGGGCGGGTCAGAGGCGGTGCGCGAGGAGTACCGCGCCGCGCAGGGACGACAGGCCGCCCAGACGGGCCGGGGCGAGCGGTGGGGTGGGGTGGCCGGGGCGGGCGAGGGACGTCAGGTGGGCGGTGACGGCGGCCAGGAGGTCCGGGACGCCCGCGGCGAAGCCGCCGCCCAGCAGGGCGCGTTCGGGACGCACGAGTTCGCCGACGCCCGCGATGGCCGTCGCCAGGGCGCGGGCCGTACGGTCCAGGGACGCGACCGCCCAGGGCAGGCGGTCGCGCAGTCCCGTCCGCAGTTCGTCGAAGGTGACCGGGGCGCCGCGCAGCGAGGCGGCGTGGGCGAGGGTGGCCGGTCCGGACGCGGTCGCCTGGAGGCATCCCCGGCGACCGCACACGCACGCGGGCCCGTCCTGGTCGATCACGAGGTGGCCGATCTCGAAGGAGCCGCGGGCGGGACCGGGGCACAGGGCGCCGCCCAGCACGAGGCCGCCGCCGACTCCGGTGCCGACCCCGAGGTAGAGGAGGTGGGCGCAGTCCGCCGCGTCCGCCTCGGCGAGGGCGCCGAGGTCGCCGTCGTCCGCCCAGGCGACCGCCGCGCCGGGGAACAGGGCGCGCAGGGCCGGGCCCAGGGCGAGCCCGGCCCAGGCGGGGCGGCTGGGCCAGGCGGTGATCCGTTCGTCGGGGCCGACGGTGGCGGGCATGGCCACGCCGACGGCCCGTACGTCCGTGAGGGCGGGGGACGCCTCCAGGTGGGCGGCGAGATCGGCCAGGTCGCGGCCGGCGTCCCGGTGCGGACCCCAGGTGAAGGACGACTCCTCGACGCGGCCGTCGCCGCTCTCCGCGCGGAACGCGACCTTGGTGCCGCCGACGTCGATGCCGAGGCGGCCCGGCGCGGGGGCGGCGCCGGGCCGCCGGTCCCGGAGGGCCGGCACGTTCAGCCGCCCGCCACGGCCGGGCACAGGGCGAGCAGGTCCCCGGGGCGGCGCAGCACCGCGTCGGGCCCGGCGGCGAGCAGTTCCTCCTCGTCGGGGCCGACCCACAGGGCGGCGGCGCAGGCGACACCGGCACCGCGGGCGCTGGCCAGGTCGGTGGGCGCGTCGCCGATCATGACGGCCTGTTCGGGCGGCACGTCCAGCAGTTCCAGCGCGCGCCGCACGATGTCCGGCGCGGGCTTGGGCCGGGCCACCTCGTCGGAGCCGATGACGTGCGCGAAGAACGGCAGCAGGCCCAGTCCCCGGAGCAGCGAGCGGGCGCGGTCCCCGGCCTTGCCGGTGGCCACGGCCAGCCGCAGGCCGCGTACCCGCAGGGTCAGCAGGAGTTCGAGGACGCCGTCGAAGACCTCCACGCGGTGGGCGAGCCGGTAGCTCTCCCGGACGAAGGGCTCCTCCATCTCCGGCGGCAGCCCCATGATCCGCATGATGTCGGGGAAGTAGCGCCCCTGGTGGCGCACGTACTCCTCGAACGGCGCCGGGCCGTCGCCGACGACCTCCGCGTAGGCGACCGCGAAGGCCTCCCGCATGACCGGGAAGCTGTCGACGATCACCCCGTCCAGGTCGAAGACGACCGCCCGCCGGGGTGTCGTCAGGAGGCCGGCCGGGGCGATGTCGGGCGAGTGGACTGTCATGGGGTCCTCATCTGGTGGTGGTCTGCTCGGGCACGGGCTCGCCCGGTCCGTCCTGGACGGCCCCGGCGGAGGCGTAGAGGCGCTCCACGAGCCCCACGGTGGTCCGTGCCTCGGCGATCGCCCGGCCCCGGCCGGCCGGGTCGGCGAGGAGGGCCGGCACGCCGTCGAGCTGCCGTCCGTACTCCGCGCCTATGGGTTCGGCGGGCACCGGCAGCGCGCGGGTGGTGCCCTCGCGGGTGAGGGTCAGCACGGACTCGGGCTGCCGGTTGGGGCTGAAGCCGAACGTGCAGCGCAGTTCGGCGGTGCCGCCGCTGCCCTCGATCCGGATCAGGGAGAGGTCCGTCGCCTCGTGCGAGGCCCAGCTGGTCCGCAGGGACACGGAGACGCCGTCGGCGCGGAGCAGGAACCCGCGGGCGGTGTCCTCGACGTCACCGGTGAGGGCGCCGGCGGGCCGCTCGCGGCGCCAGGCGGCGGCCCAGGCGCCGGCGTTGAGGAAGTCGTTCGAGGTGGCGCCGACGGCCTGGCGGACCGGGGACGGGCCGAGCAGCGCGGTCAGGGTGTCCAGGAGGTGCCAGCCGAGGTCGACCAGCGCGCCGCCGCCGGCCTCGTCGCGCCGGGTGAACCAGCCGCCCGCCCGCGGCACCCCGCGGGCCCGCACCCAGGCCAGGTCGGCGTGGCGTACCCGCCCCAGCTCGGGCAGCAGCGCGGCCAGTTCCCGTACGTCGGCGCGGTGCCGGGCGGCGCTGCCGGCCAGCAGCACGCCGCCGTGGCGCTCGGCCTCGGCCAGGGTGTCGGCCTCGGCGCCGGACAGGCACACCGGCTTCTCCAGGAAGACGGACACGCCCCGGCCGAGCAGACCGGCGGCGACCGGGGTGTGCAGGTGGTTGGGTACGGCGACGACGGCGAGGTCGACACGGCGGGCGTCGAGCGCGTCCGGCCGAGCGTGGACGGGGGTGCCCGTCGCCGTGCCGACGGCCGCGCGGGCCGCGGGGTCGGGGTCGACGACGGCGACCAGGTCGAAGTCCGGGTGGGAGCGCAGCCGGGGCAGCCACAGCTCCCGCCCCGCCCAGCCGAGCCCCACCACGGCGGCCCGCACGCTCATGCGGCGGCCACTGCGTCCGCGATGATCTCGGCCGTGATCTCCAGGTCCCGCTCGCCGGCGAGGAGCACCCGGTGGTGCAGCCAGACGCAGTCGGCGCTGATGGCCTCGGTGTTCGGGCAGCGCTCGGCGACCTGCTCCACGGTCTCGTCGGGGGCGCCGATCTCCCAGAAGGCGTCGGTGCGGTAGACGGCGCGGAACCCGGCGAAGGCGGGCAGTCCGGCTTCGACCAGCCGGTCGACCAGGGCGTTGCGGTCCTCCTCGCGGATGCCGGGGATCCGGAACATCGCCATGTAGTGGGTGTTCTGGTCGGCGCGCGCGTCACCGCCCTGCGGCACGACGCCGTCGACGGCGCCGAGCAGCCGGGACAGCAGCGCCCACCGCTCGTCGCGCAGTGCGGTCTGGGCGGGCAGCCGGCGCAGCTGGGCGCGGAGCACGGCGGCGGAGAACTCGTTGAGGCGCATGTTGGTGCCGGCGACCTGGTGCAGGTAACGGCGGTCGGTGCGCGGCCGGCCGCAGCTGTGCCGCAGGAACGCGGCCTCGTACCGGTCGCGGTCGGGGAACACGACGGCGCCGCCCTCGCCGGCGGTCATCAGCTTGCCGTTCTGGAAGGAGAACGCGGCGACCGTGCCGAGTTCGCCGACCCGCTTGCCCTGCCAGCGGGCGCCCTGGGCGTGGGCCGCGTCCTGCAGGATCGGTACGCCGGTGTCGGCGGAGAGCTTGCCGAGGGCGTCCATGTCCGCCATCAGGCCGGCCATGTGCACGGGCATGACGGCGCGGGTGCGCGGGGTGACGGCGGCGGCGGCCGCGGCGACGTCGATGTTGTACGTGTCCGGGTCGACGTCGACGGGGACGGCGACCGCGCCGATGCGCTGGGCGGCCTGGGAGGAGGAGATGAAGGTGAAGGCCGGGACGATGACCTCGGTGCCGGGGCCGACGCCCATGACCTGGAGGGCGAGTTCGAGGGCGTGGGTGCCGTTGGTGACGGCGAGGGCGTGCGGGGCGCCGAGGAAGTCGGCGAACTCCCGCTCGAAGGAGTCGACTTCCTCCCCGCCCATGCGCCACCACTGGCCCTGTTCGAGGGCCCGGACCAGTCCGGTCCGCTCGTCGTCGTCGTACTGCGGCCACGTGGGGAATGCGGGTGTCGGTCGCGCGTTCATGGTTCTCCAAAGGTCCGTCGGGAACGGGCTGTCCGAGAGAGAGCGGGCGAGGCGGGGAGGGCGACGGAACCGGTCCGGACGGTGCGCGCGGTGCTGGCCGTCCTCAGACTAGGACGCGGCGTGCCGGGCCTCCCATCCCCCGGTCTGGTAGTGCGGCGGGTCAGGGTGCGCGCAGGCCGAAGAAAGCCCGGTAGGAGTCAAGTTGACCGGTGAGCATGTGGTGTCCGTGGTGGGTGCGCAGGCCCTGGGCGGCGGCCTCGCGCAGCAGGCGGGTGTCACGGGGTTTCATGATGATGTCGGCGACGACGGCGCCCGGCGGCAGCGCGCGCGGCGAGAAGGGCAGCGGGTCGTCGGGGCGCAGGCCGAGCGGGGTGGCGTTGACGGCGATGTCGCTGTCGGACAGGGGCGGTTGTCCGGCGGCCCGGACGCGTCCGGGCCAGTGGGCGGCCAGCCGGTCGACGAGCGCGGTCAGCCGCGGGGTGTCGGGGTCGGTGACGGTCAGCCGGCGCACGCCCGCGTCGAGCAGGGCCGCCGCGATGGCGCTGCCGGCCCCGCCCGCGCCGACGAGCGCCACCCGGGCTCCTTCGGGCCGGTGTCCGGCCCGGTCCAGGCCGGACACGAAGCCGGAGCCGTCGAAGTTCTCGGCGAGCCAGGTCCCGTCGGGTTCGCGGCGCAGCGCGTTGGCGCTGCCGGTGATCTCGACGGTGGGGCTGCGCCGGTCGGCGAGCAGGGCGGCGGCCGCCTTGTGCGGGACGGTGACGAAGAGGCCGTCGAGGTTGCCGACGCGCTGGAGTCCCCGGACGACCGTGCGCAGGTCGGCGGGGCGGGCGTGGACGGGGACGAGCACGGCGTCGATGCCGAGGCGGGCGAAGAGCGGGTTGAGCAGTCCGGGCGACTGCACCTGGCCGACCGGGTCGCCGAGGACGGCGTAGAGCCGGGTGGTTCCGCTGACCAGGGTCTGTCGCGGGGAGTCGGTGGCGGGGGGCCGCGCCGTGCCGGTGGCGGGGGCGGGGGTGGGGGTGGTCGCGGCAGTGGCGGCGGCGGACGGATACGCCGTGCCGGTGTCCGCGCCGGACGGATACGCCGTGCCGGTGTCCGCGCCGGACGGATACGCCGTGCCGGTGTCCGCGCCGGACGGATCGGAGGTGGCCGTCGGCTGTCGGGGGTCGGTCATCGTCGTGCCTCCGTGCTGCGCGCCGCCCCGGCCGCGTACAACTCCGCGACAGCGAGGGCGAGTTCCATGGACTGTTCGGCGTTGAGCCGGGGATCGCAGGCGGTGCGGTAGCGGGCGGGCAGGTCGTCCTCGGACAGGCCGCGGGCGCCGCCGGTGCACTCCGTGACGTCCTCGCCGGTCGCCTCCAGGTGCAGGCCGCCAGGATGGGTGCCCAGCGCCCGGTGCACCTCCAGGAAGCCGGTGATCTCGTCGAGGATGTGCTCGAAGTCGCGCGTCTTGTGACCGGTGGCGGTGGTGCGGGAGTTGCCGTGCATGGGGTCGCACTGCCAGATCACCTGACGGCCGGACGCGGTGACCTTCTCCACGATCGGCGGGAGCACCTCGCGCACCCGGTCGTGGCCCATCCGGCTGATCAGGGTGAGCCGGCCGGGCACGCCGTGCGGGTCCAGGCGGCGCACGTACTCCACGGCCTGCTCCGGGGTGGTGCCGGGGCCGATCTTCACGCCGATGGGGTTGGCCAGCAGTTCGGCGAAGGCGATGTGGGCGCCGTCGGGCTGCCGGGTGCGCTCCCCGATCCACAGGAAGTGGGCGAGTCCGCTGGACAGCCGGGGTTCGGGGCCTTCGGTGTCGATCCACAGCAGGGTGCGTTCGTAGTCGAGGAGCAGGGCCTCGTGGCTGGTCCAGATCTCGCCGAGCCGTGGGGCGGGGGCGCCGACGCCGGTCATGAAGCGCAGCCCGCGGCCGATCTCCGCGACCCGTGCCGTGTGCCGGCGGCCTCCGGGCGCGGTGTTCACGAACCGCCGGTTCTCCTCGTGCAGGGCCGGCGCGTCGGCGAGGTCGCCGCGGGCGAGCCGGCGGACCACGGCCATCGCCTCCCGGGCGTGGTGGTGGGCGCGTGCCATCCGTTCCGGGTCGGGGGTGCGGGCCGCCCGGTCCGGCTCCGCGGAGTTGACGATGTCGCCCCGGTACACGGGCAGCCCGTCGGCGTCGACGGCCGCGGAGCGCGGCTTGGCGTACTGCCCGGCGGCACGGGCCACCGTGACCACGGGCAGGCCGGCGGCGTGGGTGAGGACGAGCGCCATCCGCCGGAGCAGCCCGAGGTTGGCCCGCAGATGGGGTTCGGTGGTGTCGGCGAAGGTCTCCGCGCAGTCACCGGACTGCAGCAGGAGGGCCTCGCCGCGGGCGACGGCTTCGAGCCGGCCGAGCAGCCGCCGGGTCTCGCAGGGCGTGACGAGGGGCTCGCCGGCGGTCAGCCGGCGGAGCACGGCCCGGGCCCGGGCCGGGTCCGGCCAGCCGGGCTGCTGGGCGGCGGGCCGGTCCAGGGCCGCTTCGAGCCGGCCGGTAAGGGCGCGTTCGACCCCCGTCAGCCGGTCCCGCTCCGGGGTGCCGGGCGGCCAGCGTGGTGGGTACGTCATGTCACCGCCGCCTGCGTCCCCGTGACCCCGTCCGGGGCGCCGGTCACCAGCCGGTCGAGGGGGGCGCGCTCCATCCGGGCCAGGGCCTCGGTGACGGCCGGCTCGGGCACGTCGGTGACGAGTTCCGCGCCGGCCGGGCCGTCCAGGACGAAGGTGAGGCCCGAGCGGGCCTTCTTGTCCCGGCGCATCAACGCGATCAGCGCGCGGGGCTCGGCACCGTCGGGCAGCGCGGTGGGCAGGCCGTAGGAGGCGACCACCTCCCGGTGTTCGTCCACCCGGCCGGGCGGGATCCGGCCCAGGGCGCCGGCGAGCAGGCCGGCGAAGACGGTGCCGATGGCGACGCCTTCGCCGTGCCGCAGGGCGAAGCCGGTGGCCGCCTCCAGGGCGTGCCCCAGGGTGTGGCCGTAGTTGAGCAGGTGCCGCGGGCCGGTGTCGCGTTCGTCGGCGGAGACGATGCCCGCCTTGAGCGTCACACTGGCCGCGATCTGCTCCGCGAGCGGCAGTCCGCGCAGGCCGGGGGCGCCGATGAAGTGGCAGCGGGCGATCTCCCCCAGGCCGTTGCGCAGTTCGCGCGGCGGCAGGGTGGTCAGGTAGTCGGTGTCGCACAGGACGGCGGCGGGCTGCCAGTAGGCGCCCACGAGGTTCTTGCCCTCGGGCAGGTTGACGGCGGTCTTGCCGCCGACACTGGCGTCGACCTGGGCGAGCAGGCTGGTCGGCAGGTGCACGACGGGCACCCCGCGGTGGTGGAGCGCGGCGGCGAGTCCGACGACGTCGGTGGTGGTGCCGCCGCCGACGGAGACGACGGCGTCGGAGCGGGTCAGCCCGAACCGTACGAACGCGGCGCACAGGGCCTCGACCGTGGCGAGGTTCTTGTCCGGTTCCCCGTCCCGGGCGGGCAGCAGCAGCGTCTCGGCGCCGGTGTCGGGCACCCACGCGTCGGGGCGGGCCGAGACCACCGCCACGCGCCGGGCGCCGAGCCTGTCGATGATCCCGGGCAGGGCGGAGCGCACTCCGGGGCCGATGAGCACCTCATAGGACCGGTCGCCGCAGCGCACCGGGACTTTTCTTGTCACTTCCGCCTCACCTCGTTCGGTCGGTTCGGTGGCGCGTGGACGCGGCCGGCCGCACGGAGCCCGGCCGGCGGCGGCACACCGTGGCCGGGCTCCGTGCGGACGGGGCCCCGGGGGTTACTGGCCGGCGGTCACCCGGCGGATGCGGGACTCGGCGCGCTCCTTGCGGTCCTGCTCGTCCAGGTGCGGGTAGGAGGGGCAGCCGAAGACCCGCTGGAACGGCGCGAAGCTGTCCCACTCGGAACGCCGGCGCATCTCCTGGGCGACCGCGTTGTGCTCGCTCCAGAAGTCGCCGCCGATCAGCCGGATCAGGTAGCGCTCCAGTGTGTCGCGGTCGGTGGTGCGGCCGGCGTCGGCGGCGACGGCGACCAGCTCGCCGTCGTAGAAGGCGTGGATGAGCCGGATGTAGGTGTCGTAGCCGGTCTTGAAGAAGTTGGCGTACTCGTCGATCAGCCGGTCGGCGTCCCGCGGGTTGTCCAGGGCCTCGCTGAGGGTCTCGGCGGCGCGGACCGCGGTGGCCGACGCGACGAGGACGCCGCCGGAGAACATGGGGTCGCCGAAGCAGCCGGCGTCGCCGACCATGAGCCAGCCGGGACCGGTGACGGTGTCGGCGTGGTAGCAGTAGTCGGTCTCGACCTTGAGGTCCATGATCGGGCGGGTGCCGGTCAGCCGGGCGGTGATCCGCGGCACCCGCCCCTTGTGCTCCTCGAACACCTGCTCGGGGGTGGAGGCGCGGAACACGTCGCGGGGCATCACGGTGCCGACGCTGATGACGTCCTTGGACAGCGGGATGGCCCACACCCAGCCGTCGGCGTGGGCGCCGACCTGGATGTCGCCCTCGACTCCGAGGTTGTGCGTCTCGTCCAGGCCCTCGTAGTGCCGGAACACCGCGACCATGCGGAGCTTCTCCAGCGTCTTGCGCAGCCCGAACTTGTTGGCGATGCGCCCGGCCCGCCCGCTGGCGTCGATCACGTACCGGGAGCGGACCTCGTGCTCCTCGCCGTCCTCGGTGTAGCGGACGCCGACCATGCGGTCGCCCTCCATCAGCAGTTCGCCGACGGGGGCGCCGAGGTGCACCTCGGCGCCGGCCTTGCCGGCCTCCTCCACCAGCATGCTGTCGAACCTGGCCCGCTCGACCTGGAACGCCCGGTCGTACCGGCCTTCGCCCTGCTTGCCGAAGTCGGCGCGGAAGACGCCGGAGAAGAACTTCTTCTCGGTCGGGTCGATGAACTCGCCGCCGAACTTGGGGACGTAGCCCTGGGTCTCGACCGCGTCCCGGATACCGATCCGGTCGAACAGGCCCATCATGTACGGCAGGAGTGACTCGCCGATGTGGAACCGGGGGAACTCGTCGCGCTCCAGGAGCACCACGGAGTGCCCCCGCTTGGCCAGCAGGTAGGCGCTCACCGCGCCGGCCGGTCCTCCGCCGATGACGACGACGTCGGTCGAGTTCTTGCGCATGGGATGTCCTTCCGGTCGTGTGCTGGTGATGTCGGTTCGGCCGGGGTGCCGGCCGGTCACGCGGGGCCGGCGGGGTCGAGGTCGCCGGTGAGGACGGCGGCGACGAGCGCGCGGTGTTCCTCGTCGTCCACGACGGTGCGGACGTGTTCGCGGCCGTCCCGGACGACCAGGTAGCGGCGGCCCTTGAGCACGGCCTGGCCGTTGGCGAAGGTCCGGCCGCACAGGGTGCCCCGGCCGTCGTCCTCGGAGGCGGTGGCGTGGTGGGCGCGGGCCCGGTCCTCCAGTTCCTTCCAGTCGTGCCACTGGCGGGCCCGCAGCCGGAACGTGTAGACGGTGCTCCACCGGGTGACGCGCCCGCGCCGCTGCAGAGCGATCGGCCCGCCGTCGGCGTCGGCGTCCCCGGCGGTGTCGTCGCCGGCGACGGTGTCGGCGCCGGCGTCCTTGCGTACGAGCCGGTACTGGCAGCCGTACTGGGTCTGCACCTCGTCGCCGACGCGCAGCGGTTCGATGTACGACGGTCCGGGATAGCCGACGTCGACCAGCCACTCCTCACCGTCGAGCACGGCCCGGATGAACATGTGCTCGATCTCGGTGCCGAAGTTCTCCCGGCCCTCGGCGGTGCTCGCGGCCAGCAGGGACACCTCGTAGCCCAGTTCGGACAGGAGCCGGAAGAAGAGCCGGTTGAGCTGGAAGCAGGTGCCGCCCAGGCCCTCGGTGACCACGGTGCGGAACGTCTCGTCCTCGTCCACGTCCACGAGGTGGACGCCGTCGGTGAAGCCCTGTCCCGCGACGTTGTACGGCAGGGCCATCAGGTGCTGTTTGTGCAGGGTGCGCAGGGTGTCGAGGTCCGGCTCCGGTCGTCGCCCGGCCCAGCCGAGGCGGCTGAGGTAGGCATCCACGTCGAACATGCGGTCATCTGCTCCTTCGGGGGCGGTGCGGTGGGTGGACGCCTCAGACGGACAGGGCCACGGGCCCGGCCGCGTCCTCGCCGTACAGGCGCTCGGTCAGATGGGCGACGATCAGTGCGGGGGTCGGGTGGTCGAAGACGAGGCCGGCGGCGAGCTTGGCGCCGGTCAGCTCGCTGATGCGGTTGCGCAGCTCCAGTGCGGTCAGCGAGTCGAAGCCGATCTCGAACAGGCCCTCGTCGGCGTCGATCCGGTGGGTGGCGGCGTAGCCGAGGACGACGGCGATCTGGGTGCGCACCAGCTCCAGCAGGGCGTCCGTCCGCTCCGCCGCCGGCAGCCCGGCCAGGCGTTCGGCGAGCCGGCGCCGCTCGTCACCGGTGACGGCGGTCCGCGCCGACTGCCGGCCCGCCCGGACGAGGCCGCGCAGCAGGGGCGGCACGGTGGTCCCGGCGGTGGCGTCGGCCCGCAGTCCCCGCAGGTCGATCCTGGCCGGCACGACCAGGGTCCGGTCACCGGCCAGCGCCGCGTCGAACAGCTCCATGCCCTCCTCGGGGGTGAGGGCGAGGACGCCGCCGCGACGGCTGAGCCGGCCGCGGACGAGTTCGTCGGCGCCGGCCGCCATGCCGGTGGTCTGCTCCCACAGTCCCCAGGCCAGCGACCGCGCCGGGAACCCGGCCGCCCGACGGCGGGCCATCAATCCGTCCATGCAGGCGTTGGCGGCACCGTAACTGCCGGTCCCCGCACCGAGGAAGACACCCGAGACCGACGAGTACACGACGAACGCGTCCAGATCCGGCACCAGTTCCCGGGTCAGCTCGTCCAGATGCTCGACCGCCGCCACCTTCGGCGCGAACACCCGCGCCAGCCGCTCCGGCTCGATCTCCCCGACCACCCCCGCGTCGAAGACACCGGCCGCGTGCACGACAGCGGTCAGCCGCGGGCCGCCCAGCCCGGCCAACAGCGCCCGCACCGCCTCCCGGTCCGTCACGTCACAGGCCGGCACCGCCACCGACTCGGCACCCAGCGCCTCCAGCCCCGCCACCAACTCCGCGGCCCCCCGCGCCCGCATGCCCCGACGGCTCACCAGCACCAGATGCCGCACCCCGTGCCGGACCACCAGATGCCGCGCCAGCAGACCCGCCAGCGAACCGGTACCACCCGTGATCAGCACCGTCCCCTCCGCATCCAGCACCGGCTCCCCGGCCCCGACCGGGGCGAGCCGGGCCAGCCGCGGCACGTACAACACCCCCGCACGCACCGCCACCTGCGGCTCACCGGCCGCCAGGACGACACCCAGATCCACCTCGTCCGTGTCACCGTCCACCAGCACGAACCGGTCCGGGTTCTCCGCCTGCGCGGCCCGCACCAGCCCCCACACCGCCGCACCCCCCACATCGGTGACCGCCGCGTCACCACCGGCCGGCACCGCCCCCCGAGTCACCACGACGAGTCGGGTGTCCTCCAGGCCGCCACCGGCGAGCCAGGTCTGGACGACCTCCAGGGTGCGGTCGGTCACGGCGAGCGGGGTGTCGTGGGGGCCTGTGGTGACGGCCTCCACGACGACGGCGCGGGGAAGCCCGGCGCCGTCCGCGGTGTCCTCGGCGAGGGTCGCCACCTCTTCCGCGGTGGACACCCGGAGCCAGGTGGGGGCCTGCGGGTCCTCGGGCCGGGGCAGCGGGACCCAGTCGACGCCGAAGAGCGTGTCGCCACCGCCCGTGGTGCGCAGTTGTTCGGCGGCGACCGGGCGGAACACCAGCGAGTCCGCGCTGAGGACCGGGCTGCCGGTCTCGTCGGCGGCCTCCAGGGACAGCGCGTCCGGGGCGCGCCGAGCGGCCCGCACGCGCAGGGTCGCGGCTCCGGAGGCGTGCAGGGTGAGCCCGTTCCAGGCGAAGGGCAGCATCGTGCGGTGCTCGCCGTCGCTCAGGAACGCCTTGGTGTGCAGGGCGGCGTCGAGGAGTGCGGGGTGGATGCCGAACTCCGCGGCGGCCGCGTGCTGCTCCTCGGGCAGGGCGATCTCGGCGAAGAGTTCCTCGCCGCGCCGCCACACCGCGCGCAGGCCGCGGAAGACGGGCCCGTAGCGGTAGTCGTGGTCGCGCAGTCCGGCGTAGAAGTCCTCCGGGGTCACCTCGACGGGTTCGGCGCCGGGCGGCGGCCAGGCGGTGAGGTCGGGATGGGCGGCGGCGCGGGTGCGGGGGGCCGGGGTGAGGACGCCGGCGGCGTGCCGGGTCCAGCCCTCGGCGCCGTCCGCGGTGTCGGGCGCGGAGTGGATGGTGACGGTCCGGGACCCGGTCTCGTCCGGTCCGCCGACGGCGACCTGGACGCGTACGCCGCCCTGCGCGGGCAGGATCAGCGGGGCCTCGATGACGAGTTCGTCCAGGGTGGCGCAGCCGGCCTCGTCGCCCGCGCGGACGGCGAGTTCCACCAGTCCGGTGCCGGGCAGGAGGACGACGTCGCCGACGGCGTGGTCGGCGAGCCAGGGGTGGGTGCGCAGGGACAGCCGGGAGGTGCACAGCACACCGCCGGTGTCGGGCACCTCGACCACCGCGCCGATGAGCGGGTGGTCGGCGCCGGCCAGTCCCAGTGAGGCGGCGTCGCCCGCGGCGGCCGGGGCGGGCAGCCAGTAGTGCTGGTGGTCGAAGGCGTAGGTGGGCAGGTCCAGGTCCGGGGCCGGGTCCGGGTCCGGGTCCGCGGGACGGGTGGGTGTGGGCGGGACGCCGGTCCAGTCCACCGGGACGCCCTTGACGAAGAGTCCGGCCAGGGAGGCCAGCAGCCGTCGCAGGCCGCCCTCCTCGCGGCGCAGTGAGCCGGTGACCAGCACGTCCGCGCGCGTCTCGTCGACGATCTCACTGACCGGCTGGACGAGGACGGGGTGGGCGCTGCACTCGACGAAGACCGTGTGTCCCTCGGCCAGCAGGGAGGTGACGGCCGGGCCGAAACGGACCTGCCGGCGCAGGTTGCGATACCAGTAGCCGCCGTCCAGCACGCCCGCCTCACGCACCCACTCACCCGTCACCGTCGAGAAGAACGGCACCAGCGGCGCCCGGCCACGGATGCCGGCGAACGCCTCCGTCAGCGCCCCCTCGACCGCCTCGACGTGCCGGGTGTGGGAGGCGTAGTCCACCGCCACCCGGCGCACCCGCACCCCCTCCGCCCCC
>NZ_JBUDHV010000021.1:0-115062 GCF_054956795.1 Streptomyces sp. SYSU D01066-1
CGCCTCCCTGTTCGCCCGGTTCTCCTCCCGCCAGGACGACTCCCCGCAGATGAAGATGATCGCCGCGCTGCGCAACCAGTTCGGCGGCCACGCCGTCGAGTCCTCGAAGTAGCCCTGGGGGAACCGCTGCTCGTCCTCCCTCCCCCTGCCGAGGGCGCCGGGGTTCCCCCGTCGGGGAGACGGAGCGGAACCCGCCGGGACAGCACCCCGGCCTGCTCCTCGCCCGCACGGTGAGGAGCGGGCCGGGGGACGGCTGTTCCAGCCGGTGACCGGGCCGCTGAGCGGGTGACCGAGCACGGCCGGCCGGTGATCGCGGAGTGGAACGCGCGGCCGTGAACCTTCCGCTGCCGGGGGCTGGTTGACAGTCTCCGTCAGCGGCGTCAGAGTCCCCTCCGATGGAGATCAACGATCTGACGACGGCCGAGGCGCGGGTGTGGCGGGCCTTCGCCCGGGGCGAGTACGTCGACTTCCACACCGCTCCCGACGACGACCCCGTCGGCGGCGCGGCCTGGGGACCGGAGCGGACCGTCCGCGCCACCGTACTGCGCGCCCTGCTGCTGGACGGCCCCCAGGAGGACGGCGAGATCCCCTCGCTCAGCCTCGCGGGCGCGCGGATCACCGGCGGCCTCGACCTCCAGTACGCCACCGTCGACCACCCGGTGCGACTACGGCGCTGCCACTTCGAGGAGACACCCCGGTTCTACGGCGGTCGGTTGCGCGAGCTGAACCTCAGCGAGTCCGTGCTGCCCGGCCTGATATCGCACGCCGTACGGGTGGACGGCGTGCTGCGGATGACCCGGGCCCGGGTCCACGGCATGGTGCGGCTGGCCGGTGCGGAGATCGCCGGGAGCCTGTACATGGAGAGCGTGGAGATCGACGCGCCGGACGCCGAAGGGCCGGTGCTCCAGCTCAACCAGGCCGTTCTCGGTGCCGATCTGTGGGCGCCGGGGCTGCGGGCGCGCGGGCCGGTGCGACTCTCCGGCGCCTCGGTCGCCGGTGTGGTCAACCTCAGGGACGCCGTTCTGGAAAACCCCGGCGGCACGGCCCTGGAGGCGCAGTACCTCGTCGTCGGGGCGAACGTGTCGGCCGGGTGCCTGCGGGCCCTGGGCACCGTCGACTTCCGGGGCTGCCGGGTCCCCGGCACCCTCGATCTGGCCCACACGAGCCTGTCCCGGCCCGGCGGCACCGCGCTGCGGGTCAGCAGTTGCGCCGTCGGGGAGCTGTGGCTGTTCGGCGGGGCCCGGGTGGAGGGCGCGCTCCGGCTGCGCCGGGCCCGGGTGGACAGCCTCAGTCTCGACCCGGCGGCGGTGCCGGACGAGGTGTACCTGAACGACCTCACCTACACGGCGCTCGTCCCCCACCATCCGGCCCCGCGCCGCCTGGCCATGCTGGAACGCGACGGTGACGGCTACGTCCCCTACTCCTACGAGCAGTTGACGGCCGCCTACCGCCGCATCGGCGACGACGACGCGGCCCGGCTCGTGCAACTGGCCAAACTCCGCCGGCACCGTCGCACCCTGCGCTGGCACGGCCGTCTGTGGGGCCACCTGCAGGACGTCGCCGTCGGCTACGGCTTCCGCCCGCTGCGGGCCGGCGGCTGGCTGCTGTCGCTGCTCGCGGCCGGCTCCCTCGCCTACGGGCTGCACCACCCCGAGGCGCTCAAGCCGGACGAGGCGCCGGAGTTCAACCCGGTGTTCTACACCCTCGACCTGCTGCTGCCGGTCATCTCCTTCGGGCAGGAGACGGCGTTCGCCCCGCGCGGCTGGTACCAGTGGCTCGCCCACCTGCTCATTCTGCTGGGCTGGGTCCTCGCCTCGACGGTGATCGCGGGCGTGACCCGCGCCGTCAGCCGCCAGTGATCCCCGGGCGGTGTGCCGCGCGGCCGGGGGGACGGCCGCGTCCGGGGCGCCGTGTCCGCGGCAGCCCTCGTCCCGCTGGAGTCCGACGCGGACCCGGCCACCGTGCGCGTGCGGGCGGTGCGGGCGACCGGACGCACCCGGCGGCGGCCGGGCGGACGGTCCCGGCCGGCGGCCGGGCGGCCCCGTCGTGCCGTGCCGGTCCCCGCCGGTTCCGGCCGGCTGGGGGACCGCCCGGTCAGTCCCGGCGCGGCACGCCGTACACCCGCTCCACCCGCAGCCGTACCACCAGCCGCCGGTCGCGGACCATCGCGGCGCGGTAGTCGTCCCAGTCGGGGTGTTCGCCCAGGACGTCGCGGTAGAGGCGGACGAGTTCCTCGACCGTGTCGTCGTGCGGGTCGGCGGCGACCGGGGACAGGTCGGCGGTGCCCTCGGCGACCGCGTAGGCCCACCGGTCACCGGTCGTCACGTGGTAGGAGGCGCGGGGGTCGCGGCGCAGGTTGCGGGTCTTGGCCCGGTCGTCGGTGACCGACACGCGGATCGTGCGGCCGGCGGGGTCGTAGGCGTGGCTGACGTTCGACAGCTGGGGCCGTCCGTCCCGTTTGAGGGTGACCAGCACTCCGGCGTGTCCCTCGGCGAACAGCTTCAGCAGCGCGTCCCGCGTGGCGTCGTCATCGGTCATGCCCGGGTGAACGGGTCGGCACGCCGATGTGTTCCCCCGGGGGCTCCCCGCGGCCCCCAGGTCTGAGGCGGTCCGGGGAGGGTAGACCGGACGCACCTCGGCGAGTGACGAGCACGACGGGAGGACGACGATGGCACGGCTGCGGCAGGAGACCGGCCCGGACGGGGCCGGGCTGGACGGGAAGGCGCTGGAACGGCTGGACGGGCACTTCGCCCGGGAGGTCGACGCGGGCCGGCTGCCGGGCTTCCTGGTGGCCGTCGCCCGCGGCGGACGCGTCGCCCATCTCACGGCGTACGGCAGGCGGGACGTGGCGGCCGGGCTGCCCGTGGAGGCCGACACCCTGTTCCGGATCTACTCCATGACCAAGCCGGTCACCGCGGTCGCCGTGCTGATGCTGGCCGAGGAGGGCCTGCTGTCGCTGGACGACCCGGTGGCCCGGTACCTGCCGGCGTTCGCCGAGCCGCGGGTGTACGTGAGCGGCGAGGCGCCCGACGTCACCACCCGCCCGGCCGCCGGGCCGGTGCTGGTCCGGCATCTGATGACCCACACCGCGGGTCTGACCTTCGCCTTCTACCACGCCCACCCCGTGGACGCGCTGTACCGGGCGGCGGGACTGGAGTCGTCGGTGCCGCCCGGCGCGGACCTGGCCGAGACGGTCGACCTGTACGCGAGCCTGCCGCTCCAGTTCGAACCGGGCACCCAGTGGAACTACTCCGTCGCCAGCAACGTCCTCGGGCGGCTGGTGGAGGTGGTGAGCGGCCGGCCGCTGGACGTCTTCTGCGCCGAACGGATCTTCGGCCCGCTCGGCATGCCGGACGCCGGCTTCGAGGTCACCGACGAACAGGCGACGCGGCTCGCCGAGTTGTACGGCGAGAAGGAGGACGGCGGTATCGAACCCGTCCCCGGGCTGCCGCTGCGGGGCCGGCCGCGGTTCCTGTCCGGCAGCGGCGGCATGGTGGCCTCCGCGTACGACATCCACCGCTTCACGGAGCTGCTGCGGCGCCGCGGTGAACTCGACGGCGTACGGCTGCTCGCCCCGGCGACCGTGGACCTGATGACCCGCAACCACCTGCCCGGCGGCGCCGACCTGCGCGCCTTCGGCAGCCGTCCGGCGCACGACGAGCCCGGCAACGACGGCGTCGGCTTCGGCCTCGGCGTCTCCGTGGTGACCGACCCCGCCCGCACCCAGGCGCCCTCGGGGCCGGGGACGTACGGCTGGAGCGGGGTGGCGACGACGACGTTCTGGGTGGACCCGGGCCGGGACCTGACGGTGCAGTTCCTGACCCAGGTGCGGCCCAGGTCCTCGCACACGGTGTTCCGGGACCTGAAGCGGCTGGTGCACGAGGCGCTCACGGACTGACCGGCACCGGGGCCGCGGCGTCCAGGTGCGGCAGGTGGTGGTCCAGGCGCTCCCGTTTGGTGCGCAGGTAGGTGATGTTGCTCTCGCACGGGGGTATCAGCAGCGGCACCTGCTCGGCGACCCGGATGCCGTGCCGGGTCAGCGCCTCCCGTTTGCGGGGGTTGTTGGACATCAGGCGGACCGAGCGGACGCCCAGGTCGTCGAGGATGCGGGCGGCGGCCCCGTAGTCCCGGGCGTCCACCGGGAGTCCCAGCGCGAGATTGGCCTCCACCGTGTCCAGGCCCTCCGCCTGGAGGGCCATCGCGCGCAGCTTGGCGAGCAGACCGATGCCGCGGCCCTCGTGCCCGCGCAGGTAGACGACGACGCCGGCGCCCTCGGCGGCCACGGCACGCAGCGCGGAGGCGAGCTGGTCGCCGCACTCGCAGTGCCGGGAACCGAAGGCGTCACCGGTGAGGCACTCCGAGTGCAGCCGGGTGAGGACGTCCTCGGTGCCGATGTCCCCGTGCACCAGGGCCACTTGCTCGTCGCCGCGCTGGTGGTCGAGGTAGCCGACGGCGAGGAAGGTCCCGTACACCGTGGGCAGCGGGACGGCCGTCACGCGCTCCACGTCCGTGCGGTGCGCTGTCTTCTCGCCTGGTACGCCATGTGGTTCTGTCATCATTCCGGGGTTCCTCAACGGTGTCACGAGCTGAGACGAAGGGCCTTGCGGACATGGGTGGTTCAGGGGTGCGGGCGGGGGCGCGGGGCGCGGTCCCGGCGGACACCACGCAGGACGTGCGGGCCCGGGCGGCCGGCGGCGCGCGGCAGGTGGCGGTGCTGCCGGTGGGGAGCTACGAGCAGCACGGCCGGTATCTGCCGCTGGCCACCGACACGCTGGTGGCCTGTGCCGTCGCCGCCGGGCTGGCCGCGGCGTACCCGGTGCACCCGCTGCCCCCGGTGACGGTCTCCTGTTCGCACGAGCACGCGGCGTGGCCCGGGACCGTCAGCATCTCCGCCGTGACCCTGCACGCGGTGGTGCGGGACATCGCGGCGTCGCTGCGCCGGTCGGGCGTGGAAGCCCTGGTGGTGGTCAACGGGCACGGCGGGAACTACGTCCTGGGCAACGTCGTCCAGGAGGCCACCGCGCGCGGTGAGCGGATGGCGCTGTACCCGGCCCCGGAGGACTGGGAGGCGGCGCGGCTGCGGGCGGGCGTGGCGACCTCGCTGCTCACCGACATGCACGCCGGGGAGATCGAGACGTCCATACTGCTGCACGCCCATCCGGAGTACGTCCGGCCCGGTTACGAGACCGCCGACTTCGTCGCGGACGACCGGCGTCATCTGCTCTCCCTCGGTATGGCCGCCTATACGGACTCCGGTGTCATCGGCCGTCCTTCGCTGGCTTCGGCAAAGAAGGGCGAGGTGCTGCTGGCGAGCCTCACGGAGTCCTTCGGGGCGTACTTCTCGGTGATGACGGGGGCGGGGGGTGCCGGAGTACCGGCGGCGGGGACGGCGGGGGACGGTGGCCGGGCGGTCGGGGCGGGGGGCCGGAGCACGGGCGGGGGCGGGGGCCTGCGGCCGGGGCCGGGGTCCGAGCCAGGGCCGGGGTCCGAGCCGGGACCAGGGTCTGCGCCGGGACCGGGGACCGAGCCGGGGCCGGGCGGAGACCACGCCCTCGACGCGGACCGTGTGACCGACACGAGCCATGTGACCGACACGAGCCGTGCGACCGACACGAGCCGTGCGACCGACACGGGCCGTGCGACCGACACGAGCCGTGCGACCGACACGGGCCGTGCGACCGGTGGTGGCCATACGGCCGGTGGTGGCCCCGGGCCGGCCGGTGACGGGGTCGACGCCGGACGCGGGTGACCCGGGAGCGGCACGGTCGGCCGTCTCCGGACGGGCCGGGACGCGGCGACCGGGGCCGTGCCCGGCGGGGGCGGCACCCCAGGTGCGTGCCGGACGGGTCGCGGCACGGCAGCCGGTGACACTCCGCACCTGGTCGATGCCGCCGCCCCGCTTCGGACGGGGCGCGGCCCGGCCCCCGAAGCCGTACCGGGCGCCCTCGCGGCCGTCGGCAGCCCGCGCACGGACACGGGGAGGCCGGGGACGGTCCCGGTTCGGGCGGGCACCGGGCCGTGCCCGGCGGGCACCTGCCGGGCGGCGGGACCGGAACGCGGCCAGGAGACCGGCAGCCCGCGGACGGCGGCCGAGGGACGCCACCGGGAGACGAGCCGCCCGCGGACGGCGACCACAGCAGCCCGCCCCCGGGCGGCGGACCAGCCGCGGACGGCGACCACAGCCCGCCGCCCCGGGACGGACCGCCCCCGGGCCGCCAGGACCCCCGCGCCCGGCAGGCTCGCCACCAGGACGAGCACCCCGTACACCACCGCGACACCGAGCCCGCGGTCCGCGCCGAGACCGGCCGCGCCGAACGACCAGGCGGTGACGCCCTCCCGGGGCCCCCAGCCGCCGACGTTGAGCGGCAGGCTCATGGCGAGCAGCGCCAGGACGGCCAGCGGCATCAGCACGGCGACGGACGCGGAACCGCCGGCGACCCGGGCCGCGAGCACGAACAGCGCCAGGTGCCCGGCCAGGACGACCGCCGACGACAGGGCGATGCCGGGCCAGCCCTTCCGGGACACTCGCGTGGCGCGGCGGGCCGGCCGCCGGTCCATGCGGAGGGCGGCGAGGACCGCGAGCGCGCCCAGCGCCGCCAGGGCGACGAGCGGTGCCAGGTGCCGGGCCTCGTCCCGCACCGGCGACTCCATCGTCACCAGCACCACCGCCCCGACGACGGCCAGCGCCACCTGCCCGGCGGCCCGTTCGAGGACGACCGCCCGCACGCCCCGGCCCAGGTCGCCGGCGCCGCGCCCGTGCCGTACCGCCCGGTGGACATCGCCGAGGACCCCGCCGGGCAGCGCTGCGTTGAGGAAGAGGGAACGGTAGTACGCGGCGACGGCCGGGCCCAGCGGCAGGGCGATCCGCAGGCCGCGGGCGACCAGTGTCCAGCGCCACGCGCTGCACACGGTGGTGACCAGCCCGAGGCCGAGCGCCGCCAGCAGCGCCGGTCCGTCGATCCGGCGCAGCCCGTCCAGGAAGGGGCCCCCGCCCGTCCGCCACAGCAGGGCCGCGAGGACGGCGGCACCGGCGAGGGTGCCCAGGTGGCGGCGGAGCCGTCCGGTGGCCGCGCTCATGTGTCACCGCCCGCCGGCCGGCCCAGCGCCAGCAGGTCGTCGTGGTGGACGGTCACGCGCAGCTCCCCGGCGCGGCAGGCCGCCAGGCGCTCGTCCAGGTACGGTGCGGCGGGCCCGCGCAGCGCGGGCCGCTGTTCCACGGCCGCGCCGACCCAGCCGCGCAGCCACCGCTCGGTGAGCGCGGCGTCGCCGGGGCCCAGCCGCCAGGGGCTGGGCCGTACGCGGACCGCGGCGCCGTGCGCGGCGAAGGCGTCCGCCGTCACCGCCACCGCGTCCGGACCGAGCAGGCCGCCGCGCCGCTGGTGGTCGTCGAAGGCCGCGGCGATCTGGGCGTCCAGGGGGTGGGCGGGGGCGAGTTCCACGCGTCCGGCGACGGAGAGGGTGAGCAGCGCCGCGCAGCCGGCTCCGGCGCAGGCGGCGGCGAGGGCGGTGACCTCGTCGGCGGTGAGGACGTCGAGGAGCGCGGAGGCGGTGACCAGCCAGGCCCCGCGCAGGGCGTCGGGGGTGAGGCGGCCGACGTCGCCGCGCCGGGTCTCGACCGTGACCGGGCTGCCGTCGGCGGCGGCGCGCGGGGGGTCGGCGGCGGCGAAGTGCAGGAGGTAGGGGTCGCGGTCGTGCAGGGTCCAGTGCTGGGGGCCGTCGAGCAGCGGGGCGAGCCAGCGGCCCATCGAGCCGGTGCCGCAGCCCACGTCGTGGATGGCCGGCAGACCGGCCGGCCGCGTGGCCCGGAGCGGTTCGAGCAGGTCCCGGGCGCGCGCGGCGGCGTCGGCGGGTTCGCGCAGCCGCAGCCACTCGGGGGGATAGCGGACCGCCTCGGCCGCCGGCTCGGCCCGCCTCACGCCGGCTCCCCGGACAGGGCGGGCAGCCGTCCCAGTACGGCCGCCAGGCACTGGGCGGTCGACGCCCAGCCGTTGAGGGACGTACGGCGGGCGCGGGCGGCCGACCTCAGGCGGCGGCGCAGGTCCGGCTCGGTGAACCAGCCGCGCAGCGCGGCGGCGAGGGCGCCGGGGTCGTCCGGCGGGACGAGGATTCCGGGCACCGGACCGCCGGGGGCGCGGCCGACCGCCTCCGGGAGTCCGCCGACGTCCGTGGCCAGCACCGGGACACCGCGCGCGAGCGCCTCCGTCACCGCCATGCCGTAGGTCTCGGCGCGGGAGGCGAGCACCATGAGGTCGGCGGTGGCGTAGGCGGCGTCGAGGCCGGCGCCGGTCTTCGGTCCCGTCAGCTCGATCCGCCCGTCCAGCCCGTACCCGCCGATCAGCTCCCGCAGCCGGCGGGTGTAGGACGGGTCCTGGCCGAGTGGGCCGACGCACGCGCAGCTCCACGGCAGGTCGGCCACCTCCGCGAGGGCCTCCACCAGCCGGTGCTGGCCCTTGCGCGGGGTGACGGCGGCGACGCACAGCAGCCGGGAGGCTCCGTCGGTGCCGGGGGCCGGCGGCGCGATGTCGGCGCCGGGGGCGGCGAGGTGGACGCGGCCGGGGTCGAGGCCGTGGTGGGCGACCAGGCGGCGGACCGCCCAGCCGCTGGTGGCGACGGTGGCGGACACCGCCCGCAGTACGGCCCCCTCGCGGGCGTCGAGCTCCGCGGCGACGGACGGCTCGCGGCCCGTCTCGTCGGCGAGCGGGAGGTGGACGAGGACGGCCGTCCGCAGCCGTGCGGCCTCGGGGACGACGATCTCCGGGACGCCGCAGGCGACCAGCCCGTCCAGCAGGACCACGGCGCCGTCCGGCAACCGGCGCAGCGCGCGGGCGAGTTCGGCGCGGGCGTCCGGGCCGGGCCGGGGCCAGTCGCCGTCCACGGCGATCGGCCGCACCCGCCAGCCGAAGCCGGGCAGGTCCAGTCCGATCCGCCGGTCGTAGGCGTTGCCGCCGCTGGGCGCGGCGGGGTCGTCGACCCCGCCGGGCAGGACGAAGTGGACGGAGCGCAGGGACATGGGGGCGGTCTCCCCGTTCCTCGGGAGGGAACGCTGCGCGGGCACACGGGCGAGCCGCGCCCGCGCGGTGGCGGCACCGGCCCGCCCGGCTGCCGCGTCCGCGCGCTCGGCGGCGGCCGTGCCGGCCCGCTCGGCGGCGGTCACGCCGGCCCGCTCGGCGACGGCCGTACCGGCCTGCCCGACGGCGGTCGTACCGCCCCCCTCAGCGATGGCCGTACCGCACCCTTCGGCGGCGGTCGCGCCGCCCCGCTCGGCGGCGGTCGCCCCGGTCACAGCGCACGCTCGTAACTCGCCCACGCCACATGGGACTCGTGCAGCGTGACGGTGAGGCCGGCCAGGCCCCTGGCGCCCTCGCCGAGCGCGCCCCGGTGGACGCGGTCGGCGAGCCGGTCGGCGATGACCTTGGCCAGGAACTCGGTCGAGGTGTTGATCCCGGCGAAGTCGGGTTCGTTGTCGAGGTTGCGGTAGTTCAGCTCGGCGACGACCGCGCCCAACTCCCGTGTGGCCAGCCCGATGTCGACGACGATGTTGTCCGCGTCCAGCTGCTCGCGCCGGAACGTGGCGTCCACCAGGAACGTCGCTCCGTGCAGGCGCTGCGCGGGGCCGAAGACCTCGCCGCGGAAGCTGTGGGCGACCATGATGTGATCGCGGACGGTGATGCTGAACAACGGACGACCCTCCAGGTGTGGTACGTCTCCCGGCGCGTTCTGCGGGCTCGCTCTCCGGGTGCGGTGCGTTTGGTAGTACGGCCCGTCCGCTGCTCGCGTTCAGTGGTCGTACCGCACCCGGTGGCACAGCGCGGGCAGTTCTCCGGTGGCCAGACGCGGCAGGACGTCCGGCAGTTCCCCGAAGGCGCACTCGCCGGTGACGAGGGCGTCCAGCGCCGGGTCGGCGAGCAGGTCCAGGGCGAGGGCGAGCCGGTCGGCGTGGGTGCGGCTGCTGGACCGGGCCGGGGAGACGGTGCCGACCTGGCTGCCGCGCACGGTCAGGCGGCGGGAGTGGAAGGCCGCGCCGAGCGGCAGGGCGACGCTCCGGTCGCCGTACCAGCTCAGTTCGAGCACCGTCCCCTCGGGCCGCAGCAGTTCGAGCGAGCGGGCCAGGCCCGCCTCGGTCGCGCTGGCGTGCACCACGAGGTCGCGGTCGCCGAGGGCCGCGTCGGGGGTGGCGAAACCGGCGCCGAGCGCGGCGGCCACCTGCGCCCGGGCCGGGTCGGCGTCGACCAGCTGGACGTCCACGCCGGGGAACCGGGCCAGCAGCGCGGCCACCGAGCAGCCGACCATGCCGCCGCCGACCACGGCGATCCGGTCACCGATCAGCGGGGCCGCGTCCCACAGCGCGTTGACAGCGGTCTCCACGGTCCCGGCGAGCACGGCCCGCCCGGCGGGCACGGACGACGGCACCTCGGTCACGGCGGCGGCCGGGACCACGTAGCGGGTCTGGTGCGGGTACAGGCAGAAGACGGTGCGGCCGACGAGGGCGGCGGGGCCCTCCTCCACCACCCCGACGCTGAGGTAGCCGTACTTCACCGGGCCCGGGAAGTCGCCCTCCTGGAACGGCGCCCGCATCGCCGCGTACTGGCCGGCGGGCACCCGGCCGCGGAACACGAGGGTCTCGGTGCCCCGGCTGACCCCGCTGAAGAGCGTGCGCACCAGCACCTCCCCGGGGCCGGGAACGGGCAGTTCCACCGGGCGGATCACGCCCTGCCCCGGCGAGTCGAGCCAGAAGGCGGCGGCGGTGCGCGTCATCGGGTTCCTCCTGAACGGTCGGCGGACGGCCCACGTAACGAGGGGGCACAGGCCGCCCGGTGGGTGGCGGCGCTGATCGACTCTGTCACACGGCCGGAGGATGTTCGGTGGCCCTGAACGACATGTACGACGCCCGTCCCGTGCGGTGGGAGACCGCCGCCGGCGCGGGCGCGCAGGTCCTGTTGCTGGCGCTGCTCGGCGCGGCGCACGGCATGGGTCCGGCCGGCTGGCTGACCGGGCTCGTCTTCGCGTGCGCCACCTGGGCGGTGCTCTCCCGGGCGCTGCGCCGCGCCCGGCCGCCGGCCTTCGGCCCGGCCAACCGGATCACCCTCGGCCGGGCCAGCCTGGTCGGGGCCGTCACGGCCCTGGTCGCGGACTCCTTCCGCACCGCGCCGCCCGTCTCCCTCCTGGTCGGCCTGACCGCCGTGGCGCTGCTCCTGGACGGCGTCGACGGCCACGTCGCCCGCCGCACCGGCACCTGTACCCCGCTGGGCGCCCGCTTCGACATGGAGGTGGACGCGTTCCTGATCCTGGTCCTCAGCGTGTACGTGTCCGTCCGGCTGGGTCCGTGGGTGCTGCTGATCGGGGCGATGCGCTACGTCTTCGTCGCCGCCGCCCGGGTACGGCCCTGGCTGTCGGCGCCGCTGCCGCCGAGCCGGGCCCGCAAGACGGTGGCCGCGCTGCAGGGCGTCCTGCTGCTGGCGGCGGGCGCGCAACTGCTCCCGCGCCTGGTGGACACGGCACTGGCGCTGACGGCGCTGGGGCTGCTGGTGTGGTCGTTCGGCCGGGACGTGCTCTGGCTGCGGCGCACCTCCCGGGCCGGTGCGGTTCAGGCGGCCGTACCGGAGCCGGCCGCCTCGCGCGGGCGGGGCAGCAGCACCGCCGCCGCCACCGGCACCGCCGCCAGCACCAGCCACGGCACCGGTGCCGGCAGCCCGCTGTCCAGCAGCCAGCCGGTGAGGGAGCTGCCGAGCAGGACGACGAGGCCGGAGACCGAGGACAGCGCGCCCGTGTACAGGCCGAGCCGGCCGTCCTCCGCGAGGTCGGGGACCCAGGCCCGGGCGACGGGCGCGACCAGCATCTGGCCGAGGGTGAGCAGGACGACGAAGGCGGCGGCGGGCAGCAGCCCGGCCGTGCCGGTCCAGTCGGCGGGGCGGGCCGCCGCCACCGCCGCGAACCCGGCCGCGACCAGCGCCAGCCCCGCCGTCATGGACCGGCGCGGGGTCAGCCGCCGGCCCGACCACCGGGTGACGGGCAGTTGGGCGGTCACCACCAGCAGCGAGGACAGCGCGAGCAGCCAGGCCAGCGGCGACTGCGAGCCGGCCGCCCGCTCCACCTCGGCGGGCAGGGCCAGGTAGAACTGGTTGTAGGCGAGGAGGTAGGCGCCGTACGCGCAGCACAGCGCCAGGAAGGGCCGGTTGCGCAGCAGCAGCCGCGCGCCGCCCTCGGCGCGGACGCGGGCCCGGCCGGGGACGCGCTGCGGGAGCAGCCAGGCGTGGCCGGCGAGGACGAGGACGAAGATCCCAGCGCCGGCCAGGCAGGCGGCGCGGAAGTCGACGCCGAGCAGCAGTGCGCCGAGCAGCGGTCCCACGAACGCGCCGGCCTGTCCGGCGACCGTGAACAGCGCGAGCACCCGGGTGCGGTTCTCGCCGCTCTCCTCCTCCCACAGCACCGCCTGCCGGGCGACCTCCGACTCGACGGCGGGCGAGAACAGCGCGGCGGCGAACCCGATGAGCAGGACGGCCGTGACGACGGACCAGGTGGCGTCGGCGTACCCGAGCCAGGCGAACCCGGCGATCCGCAGCAGGCACCCGGTGAGGACGACGGGCCGGATGCCGTACCGGTCGGCGAGCGCCCCGCCGACCACGAACAGCCCCTGCTGGCTGAAGGTGCGCAGTCCCAGCACGAACCCGACCAGCCACCCCGCCATGCCGATGCCCTGGCCGAGGTGCTCGGCGAGGAAGGGCAGCACGGCGTAGAACCCGACGTTGAAGGCGAGCTGGGTGAGGACGAGCAGGCGCAGGAGCGGGGAGAGCCGGGTGCGGCCGCAGGCCGTGCGCGGCGCGTCGGCGGGGGCCGCGGTCACCTGGCCCCCACCAGTTCCCCGGCGGTCCGCGGCGTGCCGGCCTCCGGGGTGTCCGTCCGGTGCGTACGGCTTCGGCGCCGGCGGGGGAGGCGGACTCCGCCGGCGGCGCTCACCGCCAGCGCGCCGAGCAGGGCGAGGACGACAGCGGGGGCGAGGACGGCCCAGGGGGCGCGTTCGGCGTAGGGCTGGTTCTCGGAGAGCAGCAGGCCCCACTCGGGGGACGGCGGCTGGGCGCCGAGGCCGAGGAAGCCGAGCGAGGCGAGGGCGAGGGCGACGCCGGGCAGCCGGATCAGGGCGTGCCGGAGCACGGGCGGCAGGACGGCGGGCAGGAGTTCGCGGCGCAGCAGGTACCAGCGGCCCGCGCCGATCCCCCGGGTGGCCAGGATGTGCGGGGTGGCGCGTTCCTGCTGGAGCAGGGCGGCGGTGTGCGCGGCCAGCGGGGCCCAGGCGACGGCGGCCACCGCGAGGGCGGGGGTGGCGGCGCCGCTGCCGGCGACGGCGGTGACGAGGAGGGCGAGCAGGACCGGCGGGACGGCGTTGACGGTGTCCACCAGCGGCCCGGAGAACCGGGGGACGAGGCCGAGCAGGACGCCCGCGACCAGCGCGGCGGCGCTGATGGTGAGGGCGAGCAGCAGGGTGGACAGGGCGCCGTGGCCGACCCGGGCGAGCAGGTCGCGGCCGAGGGAGTCGGTGCCGAAGGGGTGGGCGAGGGAGGGCGGGCTGAGCCGGGCGCCGGTCTCGACGGCGAGGGGGTCGCGGGGCAGGCCGAGCGCGACGACGGCGAGCAGCGCGGCGGCCAGGCCCAGCGGCAGCAGACCCCGGGCGGGCGGGCGGGGCCGGTGCAGGGTGGACAGGGCGTCGTCGCGCAGGGCGGGCCCGGTGAGCAGGTGGGCGGCGAGCCGGGCGCCGCCGGCGGCGAGGGCGGCGAGCACGACCAGGGCGAGGGTGCCGGCCTGGAGGACGGGCAGGTCCTGGGCGAGGGCGGCCTGGAGGGTGGTGCGGCCCAGGCCGGGGATGTCGAAGATCTGCTCGACGGCGACGGCCCCGCCGGTCAGGCCGACGGCGAACAGGCCGAAGTTGGGCAGCAGCGCGGGCACACAGCGGCGTACGGCCTGCCGGGCGATGCGCCGGCCGGTCAGTCCCCGGGCGGCGGCGGCCAGCGCCCACGGCTCGGCGAAGGCGCCGGGCAGCAGGTCGTCGAGGAGCCGTCCGAGGACCGCCCCGGCGGGCAGGCCGAGGGCGAGGGCGGGCAGCAGCGTGTACTGCGGCCCGTACCAGCCCAGCGCGGGCAGCCAGCCGAGCTGTACGCCGACGACGGTGGCGAGCACGGAGGCGAGGAGGAACTCGGGGAGCGCGGCGAGCACCGCGGAGACCGTGCCGCGCGGGCGCCGGCCCCTCAGCCGCCGCCGCGCGCCCAGCCGGAGCGTACGGGCGCAGACCGCGCCGGCGGTGAGGACGGCGACGCCCAGCGCCACCGCCATCAGCAGCACCGACACGCCCAGTGCCTGGAGCACGCCGGGCAGTACGTCGGTCCCGGAGATCCAGGACTGGCCGGCGTCCCCGCGCAGCAGTCCGCCGAGCCACTTCCCGAGCAGCGGCAGCGGGCCGTCACCGAGCCCGAGCTGCTCGCGGACGGCCGCCAGCACCTCGGGGGTGGGGTCCCGCTCGGCCGACCGTGCCTTGAGGACGGTCAGCGCGGGGTCGGTGCGGGTGAGCCAGGGCAGCAGCCCGATCCCGCACACCAGTCCGGCCGCGAGCAGCATCCGCCACGCGGCGGCGGTCACCTGCTGCCGCACGGCTCAGCGCCGCGTTCCCGTGCCGACGAGGGTGCGCTCGTAGGGGTCGAGGACGACACCCTGCACGCCGTCGGCGACACCGGTGATGATCCGCTGGTGGACGAGCGGTACCACCGCGTCGGTCCCGAGCACGCGGGCCTCGGCGGCCATGGCGGCGTCGCGCCGCTCGTCGGTGTCGGTGACCCGCGCGGCCTTCGTGACCGCCTGGTCCACGTCCTGGTCGCAGAGCTGGGCGATGTTGAAGTCGCCGTCGCAGGTGTAGTCGCTGGCGAGGATGGAGACCGGGTCGCCGGTGTCGAGGAGGGTGTTGCGGGCGAGGACGAACGCGTCGAACTTCCCGTCCAGGGCGTCGCTCTCCAGCCGCGAGTACTCGCGCACGGTGAGCTTCACCGTGAACCCGGCCTTCTCCAGCTGCTCCTTCACCACCTGGGCGACCTCGGGCAGTTCGGGCCGGTTGTCGTAGGTGGCGAGGGTGATGGTCTGCCCGTCGGCCTTCTTCGCGGCGGCCCGCCCGACCGGCTTCTGGCGCTTGCCCTCGGCCCAGGTGACGGCGGGCCCGTAGATCCCGGCGGCGGCGTCCCCGTACCCCTCGTACACGTCCTCGGCGAAGACGGAGGTGTCGATCGCGGCGCGGGCGGTGGCCCGCAGTCCGGCGTCCTCGAGCGGGCCGGAGGAGGCGTTGAGCAGGAGGCTGGTGGTGCGGGTGGTGGCGGTGTCCCGGCGGGTCCCCTTGTCCAGGGTGGCGGCCTGGGAGACGGGCACGGCCTCGGCGATGTCCAGTTCGCCCGTGCGCAGGGCGTTGGCGCGGGCGGTGCCGTCGGCGATGAACCGGGCGTCGACGCCGGACGCCTGCGCCCGGCCGCCCCAGTAGTCGTCGAACCGGTCGAGGGCGGCGGAGGTGGTCCCGTTCACCTCGGTGATCTCGAAGGGCCCGGTGGCGGTTCCGACCGGGTCGGCCTTGCCGCCCGCCTTGTACGCCTTCGCGGAGAGGATGGCGAGGGAGGGGCTGGAGAGCCGGAGCGGGAGCACGGGGTCGGGCTCGTCGGTGGTGACGGTGACCGTCCGGTCGCCGCCGGCCTTCGCGGTGAGGCCGACGCCGGACAGGGCGGCCGGCGCGGGCTCCGCCTCGACTGCGTGCGCGAGGGAGCCGGCGACGGCGGCCGGGGTGACCTCCGTGCCGTCCTGGAAGGTGGCCTCCCGCAGCGTGAACTCCCACGTCCTGCTGTTCTTCCGCTGCCAGGACGCGGCGAGCGCGGGCGCCGCGCTGCCGTTGGCGTCCAGCGAGGTCAGTCCCTCGGTGACGCCGAGCCGGCTGAGGAGGGTGGCGTCGGCACCGTAGGGCGAGAAGTTCTCGGCGGGCGGGAAGGCGAGCGCGACCCGCAGCCGGGAGCCGTCACCGTCGCCGGACCCGGAGTCCGAGCCGCCGCCCGAGGAGAAGCAGCCGGCTATCAGCGGAAGGAGCAGGAAGGGGGCGAGCAGCCGAAGGCGGCGGTGGGAACGCATGGTCCTCGGTTCGATCGGATTCGGGCAGGTCGGACGGGTGGCGGTGGTGCGGGGCCAAGCCTACGTGAAAACCATTTCCAGGAACACAGTCACCCCATGGCCACGGCACAGGACGGTCACGGCATGGGACGGTCACGGCATGGGACGGTCACGGCATGGGCACGTCGAAGTGCACGATCCCCTGTCCCCCGCCGGCGTCCTCCCGCTCGTCGTGTACCACCTTGGCGAACGACCGCCAGAAGGGCTCGGCGCCGGTGACGGCCGGGTCGGTGTGCAGGTACACGGCCCGGTACCCGCCGTCGGCGGCGGCGAAGGCGAGCAGTTCGTCGACGATCCGCCGCGCCAGCCCGCGCCGCCGGTGCTCGGGCCGCACGTAGACGCGCCGCAGCTGCGCCGTCACGCCCGAGGGGTACTTCTCGGCGACGTGCGCGGGGTTCGGCGGGTGCGCGGGGCCTCGGCTGTCGAGGGCCCCGGTCGCGACGACCTCGCCCGCCCCGTCCACGGCGACGACGAGCGTGTGCCGCGCGGGCGTGAGATAGGCGCCGTCCAGATCGATGATGTCGCGGTGCCACCGGGGCACGTACCCGCTGCCGAAGTCGCGGTAGACGGTGTCGAGCATGACGGCCCGGGCGGCGTCGAGGTCGTCAGGGGTCGCCGGACGGATGCTGTAGTGGTGTTCGCGCACTTGCGCATCATATGCATTAGACCTGTAGGCCCTGATCAGTGGCCCCCTGAAGGCCGTTCCGGCCCCACGTACAACCTTTTCACCTGCCTTCGAGTCGATCTGTGCGCGTCCCTGCAGTCCCTGGGCAGCCCGCGCTCCGCCCGGGGTCACGGCTCCCGGCTCACCACCCGCTGAGAGACCCCGTTGATCCACAGCACCACCACCCGGCGGGACGGCCCCGCCCCCTCCCCCGCCGAGGTACGCGCCGAGCGCCGCCACCTCGTCGAGTCCGTCCGCGCCCTGCGCCGCCTCCTCGGCAAGCGCCCCGCCTTCGAGATCGCCGACCGGCGTCGCCTCAACCGTGAGAAACGCGACCTGGACCGCGCCGCCGCCGCGCACGCCAAGACACTGCGCCGCGCCGAGGCCCGGCGGGCACGCCAGGAAGGCTCCCTGACCCGGCAGCTCGCCGGACTCGACGGCAAGCAGCAGAGTCAGGAGCAGCGCGCCCTCGCGGTACTGCGCCGGGAGTCCGTCGCCCGCGCGCTCAGCGGCACCCGCCTCGACGCCCGCGAGATCAACGGCATCGGCGTCGGACTGGTCCGCGACCTGGCCGCCCACGGCATCCGGACGGCCGCGGACTTCGACCGCGTCAGCTGGGGCAAAGCGCCGGGCGGCCGGGGCGGCCAGGTGCTGTACATCCACCGCACCCAGGGCGGCCGGGTCCACGTCAACGGCATCGGCGAGCACCGCGGCCGGCCGCTCATGGCGTGGCGCGAGTCCGCCGTGGCCCGCGCCGAGGCCCGGGCGCCCCACACCCTGCCGCCGGACGAACGGCACCGCATCGCCGAGATCATCGAGGCCGGACGCGCCCGTCTGCGCGAGGAACTCGCCCAGGTGCCGCGCACCGCCGAGGCCGCCCGCACCGAGGCGGAACAGGACTACGCCGCGACGCTGGACCGGCTGGCCGGCGGGCACCGCGCGGCGGCGGACCGGGCGGCCGAGCGGCGCGCGGAGTTCGACGCGATGGCCGAGCATCTGCGCGCCCTCCAGACACAGCTCACGGCGCACCGGGAGAGGTACGGCGACGACGGCATCGGCGGACGCCTCCGGCGCGCACAGACACGGGCCCTGCGCCCGGTGCCGACGCCGGTGCCGACACCGGCACCGGAGGGGTCGCTCGCCGGTACGCCGGCTCCGCCGGTGGAGAACCTGACGGACCGAAACCGGAACAAGGACCGGAACCGGAACCAGGACCGGGACCGGAACCAGGACCGGGACCGGAACCAGGACCGGGACCGGGACCGGGACCGGGACCGGGAGAACCAGGCGAACCGGCAGGACCGGGCGAACCGGAAGACCCCGTCCCCCGGCCCGCACCCCCGTCCGAGCCTCCTCTGGCTGATCCCGATCGTCTTCCTCGGTCTCACCGCGCTCCTGGGCGTGGGCGAGCCGGACGCCACGGCACCGGCGTGGTTCAGGGCCGGAACACGGCTCATCGCCCTGGCGGCCACCGCGGAACTCCTCCGTCTCTGGATCCCGCGCAGACGCCGGCGTACGGCGGCGCCCCTGCCGCCCGGCACCGGCCCGCTGACCGCGGGCGCCTTCTTCGCCCTGCTCGCCGCGAGCATGTGGGCGGACACCGATCCGGACGACGGCGCCGGATGGGCCGCCTCGGTCGTCGCCCTGGCCCTCCTCGCCTTCGGCGCCGTCCGCCGGGTACGCGAACGCTGAGGACCGGCTACGGCACCACCCGCGCGACCGCCCCTGTCTCCAGGGCCACCCACAGCGCGCCGCCGGGCCCGGCCGTGATGTCGTAGGGCCCGGCCTCCTTGTCGGCCCCGGGGAACTCTCCGATGCGCGGCGCGTCGGCGCGGTGCACGGCGACTCCCTGCGGGCGAAGTGACACGCCGACGGACACCGACGTCCTGAACGACGGAATCCGGCACGGCGAGCCACCGCCCGGCCCCGTACCCGTACTTCCCCTACGGACGCCAGGAAGGTTTCACCCGTCTGAACCCGCCGATGGTCTGATCCGGAGCCCGTCAGTCGCCGACGAACCCGACGAAGTCGCCCCACGCGGCGGAGGTGACGGCGAACGACGGCCCGTCCGCCTCCTTGGAGTCACGGACCCGTACGCCACCGGAGGCGTGCGCTATCTCCACGCAACTGTCCCCCTCGGACCCGCTGTAGCTGCTCTTGAACCAGTTCAGCTCGCTCATGGCGTTCCTCGCATCCGTCGCAGCACCTCGGCCGAATCCGCCGGGGACAGGGCCTGTGAACGCATCTTCGCATAGCGCATCTGCATGACACTGACCGCTTCCCGGTCGGTGACGAGCTGCCCGGTCTTCTGCCCCTCCGCGTATCCGAGCCACTGCCGTTCAGGGGTCTCCAACAACTGCATGGGCCCGTCCGTACCCGCGTGATGAGGCTGCCGCAGCGGCATGATCTGCACCTCGACGTTCCACAACTCCGTACAGGCCAGGAGGTGGTCGATCAGCTCACGGGTGACCTCCTCCCCTCCGATGTGCCGCAGCAGCACCGCCTCCTCGACGATGAAGCTGAACGCGATCGGCGGCGTGCGCCGCAGCAGTTCCTGCCGGGCCCGCCGCGCGGCGATCCGCTCCTCCAACTGCTCCTCGCCGGGCGGTGGCGGCACGTTGAGCATGACCGCGCGGGTGTACGCCTCCGTCTGCAACAGCCCCGGCACGACCCGGCACTCGTAGGTGCACAGGGTGACCGCGGTCTCCTCCAACTGGGCCCACTCCCGGAACCAGACCGCCAGCCCCCGCTGCCGTCCGATGTGCCGGGCCATGGCCCGCAGCACGCCGAACGCGTCCAGCGCCTCCTCCACCCGGTCGATGAACGGGGGCGTCGGCAGCCGCCGCCCCTGCTCGACCGAGGCGACGGTGGCGTGCGAGTAACCGATGATCTCCGCGAGCCGCTCCTGCGTCAGCCGGGCCCGTTGCCGGAACGCCTTCAACGCCGCGCCGAAAGCCTTGAGACCGTCGGACGCCTCGACCGTCCCACTGTTCGCCATGACCGCCGACCCCCTTTCTCCGCCGTGTGGCACACGGTGCGGCCGGTACAACGGCCCGGCGCACGGGCGGGATACGCGCGCGAAGCCGTCGGCGCCCGTACAGAGCGAGGCGTACGGGTCCCGTCCGCCATGTGTTCGGCCGGACTCCGGAACATGCCAAGATGCCTACCGGCAGCCGACGCCGCTCACCCCCGGACAACACGCGGCTGCGGCACGCGAGTTCAGGACGGAGCCTGGCATCATGACCTCCCTCGGCAGCGACGGCCCACGTGACACCCCCGCCCACCGGATCGACACCAGCAGGCCGCACCCGGCGCGGATGTACGACTACTTCCTCGGCGGGAAGAACAACTACGAGGTCGACCAGGAAGCCGCCGAGGAGTTCATGAAGGCGGCGCCGGAGGTGCGGGCGGGCGCCCTCGCCAACCGGCGTTTCATGCTGCGCGCCGTCCGGCACCTGGTCGCCGAGTGCGGCATCCGGCAGATCCTGGACATCGGCACGGGCCTGCCCACCGAGCCCAACGTGCACCAGGTCGCACGGGCCGTCGCGCCGGACACCCGCGTCGTCCACGTCGACAACGACCCCATCGTCAGCACCCACTCCATGGCGCTGCTCGACGAGCCCGGCACCTCCGTCGTCCTGGCCGACCTGCGCGCTCCCCGCGCTCTCCTCGACCACCCCGGCGTACGCGGGCTCATCGACTTCGACCGGCCCGTCGCGCTGCTGCTGGCCGCCGTCGTGCACTTCGTCTCCGACGCGGAGGACCCGGACGGCGTCCTCGCCACCCTCCGCGACGCGCTCCCGGCCGGCTCGTACCTGGTCCTGTCGCACGCGACCGGCGACGCCCACGAGGACCGGCGCGAGGGCGCGGCGGCCGTGTACCGGAAGGCCACCGCGTCCATGACCCTCCGCCCGCACGCCCGGGTCCTGGAGTTCTTCGGCGACTTCCGTCTGATCGACCCCGGTCTGGTCCGGGTCACCGACTGGCGCCCCGAGGAGCCGCCGGCGGCCGACGCGCCGCCGATCGGCATCTACGGCGGGGTGGCCCGCAAGGACGGCTGAGCGGCCGGGCCGCCCAGCCCGCCGCCCCCGCGGCGGGCAGCAGGACGGGGTGGGGGCCGCGCGCCGGCGAAAGAGGCCGGGTTCCGACGGCGCGGATCCGCCCGACCGCCCCCCGCGCGTGGTGACTCACAGGTACGGTTCGGCCATGGAATCCGGAACGAGCCCCGCCGCCGCCCCGTCCGCCGGGCCCGCGGCGGTCATCAAGGCCACCGCACGCCGGCTCCTGGGCACGCTGGGGGCGGGACAGCTGTCCCTGGAGGCCGTGGCCGAGGCCGGCGGCCTGTCCCGTGCCGATGTGGAAGCCGTCTTCCCGCACCGGGACGACCTGTTGACCGCCCTGGTCATCGACGCCTACGACGCGTCCGGCGCCGCGATGGAGCGGGCCGACCAGGACGCCCGGGAGGCGGGGGCGTCGGCGGGCGCGCGGCTGCTCGCGGTCGCCCGGGCGCTGCGGCGGTGGTCCTTCGCCCACACCGCCGAGTTCACCCTCGTCTACGGCTCGCCCGTGCCGGGCTACCACGCCCCGCAGGAGACCGTGCCGCCCGCCTCGCGCACGCCCGCGGTGCTGGCCCGGATCGTGCGGTCCGCGCTGGAGGCCGGCGAACTGACCCCGCCCCGGCGGACGGTACCGGGGCCGCCGCTGCTGCGGCCGGAGGCCGTGGCGCTGTTCGGCGGGACACCCGAGGGTCCCTACGCGGACCTCGTCGAGCGCGGCATCGTGCTGTGGAGCGGTCTGATCGGGCTGCTGGTGTTCCAGGTCTTCAGCCGCACCCACGACAGCGTCAGCGACGAGAGCGCGTTCTTCGACTTCGCCGTCGCGGTGGCGGCCGAGGGCATCGGGCTCGAGGTTCCCGTGGGGCGGACCACGGGCGAAAACGCCGACGGGGCGTGAACGCCGCTCGGACCCAGCCGGCCGGCAGCGGTTCCCCGACCCCGCTCCTCACCCGCCCGTCACCCCGCGCCGTACTGCCGGGGGCCTGCGGTCCCGGTTCTCACGGGCCCTCCCCCGGTCTCGCCCGCCACCACTCCACGGTCGCCTTCACCTGTTCGTCCACCGGGGTGGCCCGCACCGCGAACTCGGCCTCGTAGGCGCCGGAGTCGACGACGAAGGGCCGGTCGAACTGGTAGCGGACCTCGCGCAGTTCACGCAGGAGCGGGGAGAAGAGCGCGGCGAGGCCGAGGACGGCCGGCGGCAGGGGGCGGACCGCGACCGGTCCGGTGCCCGCCTCGGCGGCCAGCCGGCCGACCATCTGCCGGACGGACAGCGCGGGTTCGTTCGGCAGGTGCCAGGCCCGGCCCCAGGCCCGCTCCTCGCCCGCGACCTCGACCAGGGCCCGGGCCACGTCGGGGAGGTAGCTCCAGCTGTGCGGGGCGTCCGGGTCGCCGAGCGTGGAGACCGGCTTGCCGCGCAGCAGCCGGGGCATGACGCGGCCGGCCAGGTGTCCGCCGTCGGTGACGCCGGGACCGAAGAAGTCCGAGGCGCGCACCTCGACCGCCTTGATCCGGCCCTGCTCGGCCAGTTCGCGGGTGCGCTCCCAGACGGCGGCGCGCACCCGGCCCTTGGGGCCCCTCGCCGCGAGCGGCAGGTCCTCGGTCAAGGGGCCGTCCACCGGCCCGTACCCGTACAGGTTGCCCAGCAGGACCAGGACGGCGCCGGACGCCTCGGCCGCCGTGTGCAGCGACGCGGCCAGCGGCGGCCAGTCGTCCGCCCAGCGGTGGTACGGCGGTGCGGCACAGCCGTAGACGGTGCTCGCCCCGCGGACGGCGTCGGTGAGCGCCTCGGGGTCGGCGGCGTCGAGCGCCACGTGTTCGATACCGGGTTCGGGGGCGCGGCCCGACCGGGTGATGACACGCACGGGGTGGCCCTGTCCGGCCAGCAGCCGTGCGGTGGCGGCACCGGCGGGCCCTGATCCAATGACGACTTGGAGATTCACGCGCGCACCCTAGCGCGGGGACCACGCGTCGCGGGCATGCCATGTTCGCGCCGCGGTACGGCCGGCTGGTCCGACCGCCCCTGCCGCACACCGGCCCGTCCGCCCCGGCTTCGAGGCGGGGTCCGCTCGTCAGCGTCGACGGCCCCTGGCCGATCGCCGGCCGAGGGGGTCTCGCGGCCTTCCCCGGCCGGGGCGCCGGGCCCCTCCTCATCGCCGCGGCGACCGACCGGGCCGGCGAGAGTCGTGCGGACCGTGAAGGCGGCTCCCGGGCAGGCGGGGGCGGCAGTGGCGGCCGGACCGGGTTCTCCGTCAGCACCGGCTCGGTGCCGCTCCGAGGCCCCGCGGTCGATCCTCGCCCTCCACCGCGCGCTCGCCACGCCGTCGCCCGCGACCAGCGCCGCCGGGCCCGGCGGCCGGCGCTCCCCCGCCCCGGTGACCGGGGGAGCTTCAGCGGAGCGTGACCCCCGCGCGTCAGACGACGACCACGTGCGCATCCGTCGGCGCCAGGACCGTCAGGCAGGACTGGATGTCCGACGGGCCGGTGGTGAAGATCACCGCACTGCCGTACCGGGCGGCCGCTTTCCGCAGGTGAGGGGCGCGGTACCTGGACCGCCACCACCTCTTCGAGCCGACCACGCGGCCCGAGGACCACAGAAACGACGAATCACCGGTGAGTCACATGACTCGACCGGTGATTCGTCAACGCTTCGGGACGATCTAATGAACGCCCCTTCCGGTGTCCGAGGGGGGACTTGAACCCCCACGCCCGATAAAGGGCACTAGCACCTCAAGCTAGCGCGTCTGCCATTCCGCCACCCGGACCAGGTGTCTGCCGCCCGCCAGGGGTGTTCCCCGCGGCGACATGGACAACCATACCAAGGTTTCGCAGCGCCTTTCACCTGCGTTTCCGTGCCTCAGGGGTGACTCGGGGCCGTGCGCTCGGCGGTCCCGGCGGCCGCCCACCCGCCGGGCGGCGCCCGGCGCGGACCGAAAGTGCCGCACGCCCCCTGGACACCGCCCGCCGAATGCGGGATAACGAGCTTCATACAGTATTCGTCGACTGTATGCAATCTACCGCGAGAGCGCCCCAGCCCCTCATGGAAGGGACAGACTTCGCATGCCCGAGGACACCCAGTCCCAGGACGTCATTTCCGGCGGTCACCTCGTGGCCAAGGCCCTCAAGGCCGAAGGGGTCGACCGCATCTACACCCTCTGCGGCGGCCACATCATCGACATCTACGACGGCTGCGTGGACGAGGGCATCGAGGTCGTCGACGTCCGCCACGAGCAGGTCGCCGCGCACGCCGCCGACGGGTACGCCCGGGTCACCGGCAAACCCGGCTGCGCGGTCGTCACCGCGGGGCCCGGCACCACCGACGCCGTCACCGGTGTCGCCAACGCCTTCCGCGCCGAGTCACCGATGGTGCTCATCGGCGGCCAGGGCGCCCTCGCGCAGCACAAGATGGGGTCGCTCCAGGACCTGCCGCACGTCGACATGATGGCGCCGATCACCAAGTTCGCGGCCACCGTGCCGTCCACCGCCCGCGCGGCGGACATGGTGTCCATGGCCTTCCGCGAGTGCTACCACGGCGCTCCCGGCCCCTCCTTCCTGGAGATACCGCGCGATGTGCTCGACGCGGAGGTCCCGGTGGACAAGGCCCGGGTGCCGAGGGCCGGCGCCTACCGGGCCTCGACCCGGTCGGCCGGTGACCCCGAGGCGATCGAGCGGCTCGCCGACCTGCTGGCGCACGCCGAGAAGCCGGCCGTCCTCCTCGGCAGCCAGGTGTGGACCACCCGGGGCACCGAGGCCGCCGTCGAGCTGGTGCGCACGCTGAACATCCCGGCGTACATGAACGGCGCCGGCCGCGGCACCCTCCCGCCCGGCGACCCGCACCACTTCCAGCTCTCCAGGCGCTACGCCTTCTCCGGCGCCGACGTCGTCGTCGTCGTCGGCACCCCCTTCGACTTCCGCATGGGCTACGGCAAGCGGCTCTCCCCCGACGCGACGGTGGTGCAGATCGACCTCGACTACCGCACCGTCGGCAAGAACCGCGACATCGACCTCGGCATCGTCGGGGACGCCGGCCTGGTGCTCAAGGCGGTCACCGAAGCGGCCTCGGGGCGGCTGAACGGAGGCGCGGCCGGGCGCAAGGAGTGGCTCGACGAGCTGCGCGCGGTGGAGCGGGCCGCGCTCGACAAGCGGCTGCCGCAGCTCAGGTCGGACGCCTCCCCCATCCACCCGTACCGGCTGGTCAGCGAGATCAACGACTTCCTCACCGAAGACTCCGTCTACATCGGCGACGGCGGTGACATCGTCACCTTCTCCGGCCAGGTCGTCCAGCCCAAGTCGCCCGGGCACTGGATGGACCCGGGACCGCTGGGCACCCTCGGCGTCGGCGTGCCCTTCGTGCTCGCCGCCAAGCAGGCGCGGCCCGACAAGGAGGTGGTCGCCCTCTTCGGCGACGGCGCCTTCTCGCTGACCGGCTGGGACTTCGAGACCCTCGTCCGCTACGACCTCCCCTTCGTCGGCGTCGTCGGCAACAACTCCTCCATGAACCAGATCCGCTACGGCCAGGCCGCCAAGTACGGCAAGGCCCGCGAGCGGGTCGGCAACACCCTCGGGGACGTCCCCTACGACCAGTTCGCGCGGATGCTCGGCGGACACGGCGAGGAGGTCCGCGACCCCGCCGACATCGGTCCCGCGCTGCGCCGGGCCCGCGAGTCGGGCAAGCCGTCGCTGATCAACGTCTGGGTCGACCCGGACGCGTACGCCCCCGGAACCATGAACCAGACCATGTACAAGTGAGGTGATCGCCCGTGACAGCGAAGGCTCTCGAGGGCGTCCGCGTCCTGGACATGACGCACGTCCAGTCCGGCCCCTCCGCGACCCAGCTGCTCGCCTGGCTCGGCGCGGACGTGGTCAAACTGGAGGCGCCGGCCGGTGACATCACCCGCAGGCAGCTGCGGGACCTGCCGGACGTGGACTCCCTCTACTTCACGATGCTCAACTGCAACAAGCGGAGCATCACCCTCAACACCAAGACCGAACGCGGCAAGGAGATCCTCACCGAGCTGATCCGGCGCTCGGACGTCATGGTCGAGAACTTCGGGCCGGGCGCGGTGGACCGCATGGGGTTCACCTGGGACCGGATCAGGGAGATCAATCCACGGATCGTCTACGCCTCCATCAAGGGGTTCGGCGAGGGCCCGTACACCGGCTTCAAGGCGTACGAGGTCGTCGCGCAGGCCATGGGCGGATCGATGTCCACCACCGGTTTCGAGGACGGGCCGCCGCTGGCGACGGGGGCCCAGATCGGGGACTCGGGCACGGGCGTCCACGCCGTGGCGGGCATCCTCGCGGCGCTGTACCAGCGGGAGCGCACCGGGCGCGGGCAGCGGGTGAACGTGGCCATGCAGCACGCGGTGCTCAACCTCTGCCGGGTGAAGCTGCGCGACCAGCAGCGCCTGAGCCACGGTCCACTCGCCGAGTACCCCAACGAGGACTTCGGCGACGAGGTTCCCCGCTCCGGCAACGCGTCCGGCGGCGGCCAGCCCGGCTGGGCGGTCAAGTGCGCGCCGGGCGGCCCCAACGACTACGTGTACGTCATCGTGCAGCCGGTCGGCTGGCGGCCGCTCACCGAGCTGATCGGCCGGCCGGAACTGGCCGACGACCCCGAGTGGGCGACGCCGGCGGCCCGGCTGCCGAAGCTGAACAAGATGTTCCAGCTGATCGAGGAGTGGTCGTCCACCCTGCCGAAGTGGGAGGTGCTGAAGCGGCTGAACGCGCACGGCATCCCGTGCGGGCCGATCCTGTCCACCAAGGAGATCATCGAGGACCGGTCGCTGGCCGAGAACGAGATGGTGGTCCGCGTCCCGCACCCCGAGCGCGGCGAGTTCGTGACCGTCGGCAGCCCGCTCAAGCTCTCCGACTCCCCCGTGGAGGTCACCGGCTCCCCGCTGCTCGGCGAGCACAACGAAGAGGTCTACGCCGGTGAGCTGGGACTCGGCGACGACGAACTGCGCCTGCTGAAGTCGGACGGGGTGATCTGAGGTGATGGCCGAGGACCGGACTGCGCGGGTGCGCGCGCTGCTGGACGCCGTGCGCGCCGAGGGGCGGACCGCGCTCACCGCGCCCGAGGGCAAGGTGCTCGCCGACGCGTACGGGATCGCCGTACCCGGCGAGGACGTGGTGACCGACGTCGAGGAGGCGGTGGCGTGCGCCGCCCGCTTCGGCGGACCCGTGGTGATGAAGATCGTCTCACCGGACATATCACACAAGAGCGACGCCGGAGGTGTGGTCGTCGGGGTCGAGGGGGCCGCCGCCGTCCGCGCCGCGTTCCACCGGATCGTGGAGAACGCGCGCGCCTACGACGCGGACGCCAGGATCCAGGGCGTACAGGTGCAGGAGCTGCTGCCGCCGGGGCAGGAGGTCATCGTCGGCGCGGTGACCGACCCGGCGTTCGGGAAGGTGGTGGCGTTCGGGCTCGGCGGGGTGCTGGTGGAGGTCCTCAAGGACGTCACGTTCCGGCTGGCGCCCGTGGACGACGGCGAGGCGCTGTCCATGCTGGACTCGGTCCGGGCGGCCGAGGTGCTGCGCGGGGTGCGGGGACAGGAGGGCGTGGACCGGCGGGCGGTGGCGGAACAGATCCGGCGGGTCTCCGCGCTCGTCACGGACTTCCCCGAGATCGCCGAGGTGGACCTCAACCCGGTGATCGCCACCCCGGCGGGCGCGGTCGCCGCCGACGTCCGCGTCATCCTCTCCGAGGCGCCCGCCACACCCCGCCGGCGCTACTCGCGCGAGGAGATCCTCACCTCGATGCGCCGGCTGATGCAGCCCCGGTCGGTCGCCGTCATCGGCGCCTCCGACGAGTCCGGCAAGATCGGCAACTCGGTGATGCGCAACCTGGTCGACGGCGGTTTCGCCGGGGACATCCACCCGGTGAACCCCAAGGCGGACGACATCCTGGGCCGCAAGGCGTACAAGAGCGTCACGGACGTGCCCGGCGAGGTGGACGTCGCGGTCTTCGCGATCCCGGCGCGGTTCGTCGCCGCGGCCCTGGAGGAGGTCGGCCGCAAGGGCGTGCCCAACGCCGTCCTCATCCCCTCCGGCTTCGCGGAGACCGGCGAACACGCCCTCCAGGAGGAGATCGTGGCGATCGCCGAGCGGTACGGCGTCCGGCTGCTCGGGCCGAACATCTACGGCTACTACTCGACCTGGCAGGACCTGTGCGCCACGTTCTGCACGCCCTACGACGTCAAGGGCGGCGTCGCGCTGACCAGTCAGTCGGGCGGCATCGGCATGGCCGTCCTGGGCTTCGCCCGCTCCACGAAGACCGGCGTGTCGGCCATCGTCGGGCTGGGCAACAAGGCGGACCTGGACGAGGACGACCTGCTGACCTGGTTCGGGGAGGACCCGCACACCGAGTGCATCGCGATGCACCTGGAGGACCTCAAGGACGGCCGCGCCTTCGTGGCGGCCGCGCGGGCGACGGTGCCGAAGAAGCCGGTGGTCGTCCTCAAGGCGGGCCGTACGGCGGCGGGCGCCAGGGCGGCCGGGTCGCACACCGGGGCGCTGGCCGGGGACGACGCCGTGTACGACGACATCCTGCGGCAGGCCGGGGTGATCCGGGCTCCGGGTCTGAACGACATGCTGGAGTACGCGCGTGCGCTGCCGGTGCTCCCCGCTCCCCGGGGTGACAACGTCGTCATCATCACCGGGGCCGGCGGCAGCGGCGTCCTGCTGTCCGACGCGGTGACGGACCACGGGCTCTCCCTGATGGAGATCCCGCCGGACCTGGACGCGTCCTTCCGGAAGTTCATCCCGCCCTTCGGGGCGGCGGGCAACCCGGTGGACATCACCGGGGGCGAGCCGCCGTCGACGTACGAGGCGACCATCCGGCTGGGGCTGGAGGACCCGCGCGTCCACGCGTTGGTCCTCGGCTACTGGCACACCATCGTGACCCCTCCCCTGGTGTTCGCCGAACTGACCGCGCGCGTGGTGGCCGAGTTCCGCGAGCGCGGCGTCGAGAAGCCCGTGGTGGCGTCCCTCGCTGGCGACGTGGAGGTCGAGGAGGCGTGCCGGTACCTCTTCGAGCGGGGGGTCGTGGCGTACCCGTACACGACCGAGAAACCGGTGGCCGTGCTCGGCGCGAAGTACCGCTGGGCCCGCGCGGCGGGCGTGCTGGGGGGCGGTACATGAGCTGAGGCGGTGCGGGGCCGGCCGACGGTGCGCGTCGGCCGGCCCCAGGGCCCGTGCGCACACGAAAGGCATTGGACAGGGGGCGCCGGCCAGAGCTTTCGCACGCAAGGGGTGCTGAACGACATGACAACCACCGACATCTCGACGTCCGTCCCCTTCCGGGAGGTGACGGACCACAACGGCCGCGTGTACCGGCTCGGCGAGTCCGACGTCGACATCATGGGACGGCCGCGCAAGTGGATGGTCATCCTGCCGTGGATCGGCATGATGGGCATCAGTTCCGCCGAGTACGCGTTCACCTCGGCGGAGGACACCCTCCACGAGGCCCACCTGTGGAGCAGCGGGCACATCTTCTGGCTGATGGGCGTCTGGGTGTTCTTCCAGGCGGCCGTGGCCCTGCCGGCCGGGCACCTGCGGGAGAGCGGCCGGCTCCCCGCGCGCGGGGCGATGCTGATCGGCGCGGTCGGCACCCTGCTGGGCTATGTGTCCCTGGCCTACGCGCCGCACGTCACCGTCGCCTACCTCGGCTTCGGCATGTGCAGCGGCATCGGCGCCGGTCTGGTCTACGCGACCTGCGTGAACATGGTCGGCAAGTGGTACCCGGAGCGCAAGGGCGGCAAGACGGGCTTCGTCAACGGCGGCTTCGCCTACGGCTCCGTGCCCTTCGTGTTCCTGTTCACCTCGTACATGGACCTGGGCAACTACCAGACGGTGCTGGTCTGCGTCGGCGTCGGGCTGTGCCTGGTCGTGGCGTCGGCGGGCTGGTTCTTCAGGGACCCGCCGAAGAACTGGTGGCCCGCGCACGTCGACCCGCTGCGGCAGACCGACGACCCGAAGATCCGCCGGGCCCTGGCGAAGAACCCGCCGGCCGTCAAGCAGTACACCCCCCGGGAGGCCGCGCGCACGCCCGTCCTGTGGATGATGTGGTTCTGTCTGCTGTGCACGGCCGGCATCAACATCTTCGGCATCGCCTTCCAGGTGCCGTTCGGCAAGGACATGGGGTTCGCGGGCGGCGTGGTGGCGACCGCGATGTCCCTGAAGGCGATCGTCAACGGCACCGGACGCGGCGTCATCGGCTGGATCTCCGACCGGTACGGGCGCCGCAACACCCTGATCATCGTCTGCGTCGTGCTGGGCGCGGCCCAGTTCGGCGTGCTGGCCTCCGGGAAGGCGGGCGTGATGCCGTTCTTCCTGTTCTGCTCGATGGTCTCGGGCTTCGGCGGCGGCGCCATCTTCCCCCTGTTCGCCGCCATGACGGCGGACTACTTCGGTGAGAACAACAACGCGACCAACTACGGCATGGTCTACAGCTCGAAACTGGTTTCGGGGCTCGTCGGCTCCGGCCTGGGCGCGGTGGTGGTCGGCGCCTGGGACTACGAGGGCGCGTTCGCCCTGGCCGGTTCCATCGGACTGGCCTCCGCGGTGCTGGCGCTGTTCCTGAAGGCACCGGGCAGGCCCGGGGCGAGGCGCGTCGTGCCCAACCCCCACCCCCTCGGCGAGGAGATGGCCTGAGCCGGGGGCACCTTCGCGTCCGAGGTGTTTTCCGGTGACACACGGGACGGCCCCTCCCGCGGGCTCGGGTTCGGGAGGGGCCGTCCCGTGCGCGGGCGGGTCAGCGGCGGCGCTCGCGCAGGGCGGCGAGGTTGTCGTAGCTGATCTTGGCCTCGCGCAGCGACTGTGCCGGATCGGTGGCGCTCGGCGCGTTGTCGTCCTCGATCATCGGGTTGCGGTGGTCGCGCTGTCCGACCCGGGAGAAGAACGTCGTGTAGTCGATGACTCCGGTGCCGAAGGGCACCATCTCGTAGCCCATGCCGTTGGTCGTGCTCACGACGCCGTCCTTGGCGTGGAACAGCGGGTAGCGCCTGTTGTGGCGGGCCACCAGGCCGGCCGGGTCGAAGACGTCCTTCCGGGTCGAGCCGTCGTGGGCGGTGTAGGTGTGGAACTTGTACTGGGCGACGTGCGCCCAGAAGATGTCCATCTCCAGCCAGACGGCCCTGGGGTCGGTGACCTTCAGGAAGTACTCCAGCTTGCGGATGCCGGAGCTGCGGGTGGGCCGCCCCTGGTCGTCCAGCGGGCCGCCGTCGAGCAGGAATCCGTACGCCGCGTCGTGGTTGTGGGTGTAGAGCTTGACGCCCTCGCGGCGGGCGATCTCGCCCATGGCGTTCCACTTGTCGGCGGCGACGTCCCAGTCGGCCCGGTGGGAGCTGCCGGTGGGGTCGCCACCGGTGCCCATGTGACCGAGGCCCAGGATGTTGGCGATCTCCAGGTGCTTCTTGAAGGTGTCCAGGTCGGCGCTGGTCAGCGGCCAGGACGGCGGGATGAAGCCGTGGTTGCCCTGGGCGCGCAGGCCGTACTCGTCGAGCCAGGAGCGCAGCAGCCTGGCGCCCTCGACCGTCTCCAGGTCCGCGCCGCCGGGCGCGTTGGCGTGCTGGCGGTAGCCCGCGAACTCGACCTGGCGGTAGCCGTGGCGGGCGAGCTGCTTGAAGACCTCCCGGAAGCCGGAGGGCAGGTCGGTGGCGAGCGGGTCCCGGGCGGTGGCGTCGCGGACGGTGTAGAGGATGATGCCGCGCTTGTGGGCGGGGACGAGGACGTCACCGCCGTGGCCTTTCCCGTGGCCGTGGCCGCGGTCGCTGTCCCGGTGGTGGGCCAGGGCCGGTGAGGCGCCGAAGACGGGGGCGGCGACGGCCGCGCCGGCGACGGCGGTGCAGGTGCTGAGGGCACGGCGACGGCTGATCCCCAGGCCGCGGTGCAGGGCCTCGTCGGGGCCGTCGGCGGCGCCGGGGACTTCGGTACGGTCCGTGACGGTGCGGGACATGTCGGGGAACGGTCTCACGGATGCCTGCCTTCTCGGTCGTGACCTGCGCCGACGCCCTGTCCGAAGCCGGACGGGAGGGCGTGGTGCGAGTCGTTGTCAGTGGCGCGTGCTTCACTGTCGGTAGCTGGAACTCGGGGCCGCACACGGCCGTCGGTCAGTCGAGTCCGGCGAGATGGAGCAGGAGTTCCTTGACGTCGGTGGCCGCGACGCGGTCGCCGACAGCGCGGGGGGTGGAGCAGATGAGGAGCGGACCGTCGTCGTCGCTCGCGGGGAGGCGGCCGTGGCTGCCGCGAATAGGTGAGGCGTCCAGCGGCACGACCGCCATGCGGTAGCGCATGCCGAGTTTCTTGCGGGCCAGGGCGGTGGCCGCCTTCACCTTGACGTAGGGGTCGAGCGGGTCCATGAACAGCTCGACCGGGTCGTAGCCGGGTTTGCGGTGGATCTCGACGAGCTGCGCGAAGTCGGGCGCGCGGGCGTCGTCGAGCCAGTAGTAGTACGTGAACCAGGCGTCCGGCTCCGCGACGGCGACGAGTTCACCGGCGCGCGGATGGTCGAGGTGGTGGGCCTTCTTGCCCTCGTCGTCCAGGAGTTGCCCGATGCCGGGCAGTGAGGCCAGGGCGGCACGGGTGGCGGCGAGGTCCTCGGGGCGGCGGACGTAGACGTGGGCGATCTGGTGGTCGGCGACCGCGAAGGCGCGGGAGGCCATCGGGTCGAGGTACTCCATGCCGTCCTGCGTGTGCACCTCCAGGAGGCCGGCGCGGCGCAGGGCGCGGTTGATGTCCACGGGCCGGTTCACGCGGGTGATGCCGTACTCGGACAGGGCGACGACGGTCCGGCCCTCGGCGCGGGCGGCGTCCAGGAGCGGGGCCATGGCCGCGTCCAGGTCGGTGGCGGCTCGGAGGGAGCGCGGGTCGTCGGGGCCGAAGCGCTGCAGGTCGTAGTCGAGGTGAGGGAGGTAGCACAGGGCCAGGTCGGGGTGACGGGTGCGCAGGACGTGGCGGGTGGCGTCGATGATCCACTGGCTGGAGACCAGGTCCGCGCCGGGGCCCCAGAAGTGGAAGAGGGGAAAGGTGCCGAGTTTTCTTGTGAGTTCGTCGTGCAGGGCCGGGGGCCGGGTGTAGCAGTCGGGTTCCTTGCGGCCGTCGGCGTAGTAGACGGGGCGGGGGGTGACGGTGATGTCGGTGTCGGCGCCCATGGCGTACCACCAGCAGATGTTGGCGACGGTGTAGCCGGGGTGGGCGCGGCGGGCGGCGTCCCAGAGCTTGTCGCCGGCGACGAGTCCGTTGTGCTGGCGCCACAGCAGGACGTCGCCGAGTTCGCGGAAGTACCAGCCGTTGCCGACGATGCCGTGCTCGGCGGGGAGGGTGCCGGTGAGGAAGGTGGACTGGGCGGCGCAGGTGACGGCGGGCAGGACGGTGCCGAGCGGCGCGCGGGAGCCGGACTGGGCGAGCGTCCTGAGGTGGGGCATGTGGTCGAGGAGACGGGGGGTGAGGCCGACGACGTCGAGGACGAGGAGCGGGGTGGGGCCGGTGCCTCGGGGCCGGGCGGGTCCGGTCATGGCAGCTCCTTCAGGCCGAGGCCGGTGAGCAGTTCGCGGGCGAGGGTCAGCTCGGCGGCGATGCCGTCGGTGAGCTGGGCGCGGGTCCGGGGGCGCAGTTCGGGAGGGAGGGCCTGCCAGGTGTAGGTCTCCACCTCGAGGTGACGGGTGAGGGGGTGCGGACCGCCGACGAGGCGGGTCAGCGTGGCTTCGAGGACGTCGAGGGTGGAGGTGAGGGGCGCGGCGGGGGCCGCGTGCAGGGGGACGTGGAAGTGGGCGCGCCACGGGGAGGTGTCGGGCAGGGCGGTGCCGTCCAGTGCCTGGTCCAGGTCGTCGGTGCCGTGCAGCCTGCCGGGCCCGGTGGTGGTGCGGGTCTGGTGCAGGAAGCGGGGTTCGGCGAAGGCGGCGAGCGCGTCGCGGACCTCGGGGAGACGGGGGTGTTCGGCGTGCAGGGCGGCGGACAGCTGGGTTTTGACGACGGGGACCCGGGCGGCGGTGAGGGCGTCCAGGGCGGTGTGCGGGTCTTCGAAGGAGGTGGCGAGGTGGCAGGTGTCGACGCAGACGCCGACGCGGTCGTGGCCGATCGCGGCGAGCGGGGCGACGGCGTCCCGGGTCGTCTCGACGACGCAGCCGGGTTCGGGTTCCAGGCCGACGCGGATGGAGCGGCCGGTCAGCTCCTGGAGGGCGTCGAGCCGTTCGGCGAGGGTGAGCAGGGCGGCGCGGGCCTTCTCGGCGCGGGCGTCGTCGTAGGCGGTGCGCCAGGCCAGCGGGAGGGTGGAGACACTGCCCTCGGTGACGTCGTCGGGGAGCAGGCCGGCGAGGACGCGGGCGAGGGAGGTGGTGTGCTCCAGCCGCTCGGGGTCGGCCCAGTCCGGCTTGTAGACGCGGTACTTGACCTCTTGCGCGCCGAACCCTTCGTAGGGGAAGCCGTTGAGGGTGACGACCTCCAGGCCGCGCCGGTCGAGTCCGGCGCGCAGGCCGCGCAGTGCGGACGGGTCGGTGACCAGGGCGTGGGCGGCGTCGCGGGCCAGCCACAGGCCGATGCCGAGGCGGTCGCGGCCCAGGCGCCGGCGCACGGGTTCGCAGTGGTCGCGGAGCTGGGCGAGGACGCCGTCGAGGGTCTCGGCGGGGTGCACGTTGGTGCAGTAGGCGAGGTGGACGACGGAGCCGTCGGGGTGCCGGAAGCGCATCGCTCACTCACCGCCGCGCAGGATCGAGTTGCCCTCGTGGGTGGCGCCGGGCCGGGCCACGTCCAGGTCGAGGCGTCCGCTGAGCCCGTAGAAGGCGACCGGGTTGCGCCACAGCACGCGGTCCACGTCGTCCTCGGTGAAACCCTCGGCGAGCATGAGGTCGGCGACCTTGCGGGTCTTGAGCGGGTCGCTGCGGCCCCAGTCGGCGGCGGAGTTCACCAGCACCTGGTCGGTGCCGTGGGCGCGCAGGATCGCCACCATCCGTTCCTCGTCCATCTTGGTGTCCGGATAGACGGAGAAGCCGAGCCAGCAGCCCGCGTCCTTGGCTTCCTCGACGGTGGTCTCGTTGAGGTGGTCGACCAGGACCCGGTCGGCGGGGAGCGCGGACTCGCGGACCACGTCGAGGGTGCGGCGCAGCCCGGCCCGTTTGTCGCGGTGCGGGGTGTGCACCAGCGCCGGCAGGCCGTGGTCGGCGGCGAGCTGGAGCTGGGCGGCGAGCGCGGTGTCCTCGGCGGGGGTCATGGAGTCGTAGCCGATCTCACCGACGGCGACGACCCGGTCCTTGACCAGGTAGCGGGGCAGTTCGTCGAGGACCGGGGCGCAGCGCGGGTCGTTGGCCTCCTTGGGATTGAGGGCGATCGCGCAGTGGTGGGCGATGCCGTGCTGGGCGGCGCGGAAGGGTTCCCAGCCGAGGAGGGAGTCGAAGTAGTCGCGGAAGGAGGCCGGGGAGGTGCGGGGCTGACCGAGCCAGAAGGCGGGTTCGACCAGGGCGCGGACGCCCGCGGCGTACATGGCCTCGTAGTCGTCGGTGGTCCGGGAGGTCATGTGGATGTGGGGGTCGAAGATGCGCATCAGGACTCCTTGCCGTGGGGGTCCGCCGGGCCGTGCGACTCGGTCGCCGGTCCGGTCAGGGCCAAAACGCGGTGCAGGTCCCCGGGGACCCGGCGGCCCGCGGCGGTGCGTTCGGCGGCGTAGTCGGCGAGCATCCGGGCGAGTTCGGCGTCCCCGCGGGCCCGGCGGTCCAGCTCCGCCACGTGACCGATGCCGACGCCGGTGAACAGGCACTTCAGTACCGCGTGCCGCCACTGGTGGTCATCGAGGTGGCGGGCGGCGTAGGGACCGACGGCGGCGGCCAGCAGCCGGGTGTCGTTGGTGCGCAGGGCGTCCTCGACGAGCGGCAGCGCGCCGGGGCCGGGCACCAGGTGGGGCAGGGCGTGCAGGACGGCGCGGCGTTCGTCGGCGGTGCCCTGGTGGTAGACCCGGCCCAGCGCGTCGGCTCCGGCGCGGGCCGCGTGCAGGATCAGGACGCGGGCGGCGTCGGCGTGGGCGGGGCCGCAGCGGCGGCCGGCCTCGGCGAGACGCAGTTCCCACGCGGAGATCGGGCCGTGGCCTCCGGGGTGGGCGCCGGCCTCGTCGAGGGCCTGGTCGAGCCAGTGGCGGGCGGCGGGGTCGAGCCGGGCGGTGAGGGCGGCACGCAGGTCGGCCGGCGGGGTCGTGGCGGGGGTGGTGTCCCGGCCCCGGGCGTCGTTCCGCGCGGCGCCGGTGTCCTCCGTGCGCCGGGTGGGGTGGGCGGCGTGCGGGTGCGTCATGGAGTGCTCCCTCGTGGGGTGGCGGAGGGCACGCCTGGGGGTGGGGCGGCCGGCGCCGGGAGATCGGTGGCGGTGGGGGGCCGGGTGGAGTGGGCTGCGGTGGAAGTCCGGGTGGGACGGGCTGCGGTGGGGGCCTGGGTGGGACGGGCTGCGGTGGGGGGCCGGGTGGCGGGGACTTCGGCCGAGGCGCGAGTCCGGGTGACGGGGACTTCGGCCGAGGCCGCGGCGCTGTGGAGGAACGGGAGGGAGTGGGCGGCGAAGTGGGGGCCGGCGTGGGAGTGGCGGGGCAGTTCGACGACGGTCAGGCCCTGGTAGCCGGTGGCGGCGAGGGCCGCGAGGACGGGCGGGAAGTCGATCTCGCCCGCACCGAACGGGAGGTGCTCATGGACACCGCGGCGCATGTCCTCGACCTGGACGTGCCGCAGCCAGGGACCGGCGGCGCGTACGCAGTCGGCCGGAGGAAGGGGTTCGAGGCACTGGCAGTGACCGATGTCGAGGGTGAGGCCGAGCGCCTCGGGACCGCCGAGGGCGTGGCGCAGGTGGTGGAAGTCGGCCAGGGTGGCGAGAAGGTGCCCCGGTTCGGGTTCGACGGCGAGCGGGACACCGGCGGCGGTGGCCGCCTCCACGACCGGGGCCACGGCGGCGGCCAGGCGGTGCCACGCCGTCCGGGCGCCGGTGCCGTCGGGAACGACGCCGCTGAAGCAGTGGACGGCGTGGGCGCCGAGGTCGGCGGCGACCCGCACGGCGGTGAGCAGCAGGCCGACGCGGCGGGCGCGGTCGTCCGGGTCGGGATCGAGGAGGGAGGGCCCGTGTTTGCGGCGCGGGTCGAGGACGTAGCGGGCGCCCGTCTCGACCGTGACGCCCAGGCCGAGGGCGTCCAGCCGGTGCGCGACCCGGCGGGTGCGGGCGGCCAGGTCCGGGGCGAGCGGATCGAGGTGCATGTGGTCGAGGGTCAGTCCGACGCCGTCGTAGCCGAGGTCGGCGAGGAGGGCGAGGGCGTCGTCCAGACGGAGGTCGGCGAGGCCGTTGGTGCCGTAGCCGAAACGGAGGGGGGCGACTGCGGCGTCTCGCGGTGCGGGCGACGTCATGTGATGCTCACCTTCCTCGCGAACCGTCGGCCCAGTGGGGCGAGCCCCGCGATCAGGAGACCCGCGACGCTCGTGCCGGAACGGGTGGCGAGGGCGGCCTGGAGGGGGATCGTGGCGCGGATGCCGCCGCCGACGGCGCGTTGGGTGAGCGGGGGTGAGGGGTTGAGGGTGGCGTGGAAGTAGGGGCGGGCGGCCGTGGCGGCGTAGACCGCGCCGAGGACGGCGGTGAGCCGCGCCCCTCCCGATGCCCCGTCCGTCGGCGCTGACCGGTCCGTCGGTGTGAGGCCCGGCAGACCGCGGGAGGCTGCTTCCCGTCGGTCTGCCGGGGGTCGGATGGGCCGCCTGGTCACCAGTCGGGTCAGCAGGGCGGTGGTGGCGAGGGCCGCGAGGGGGGCCGCCGCCGATCCGCCGGTGGTCTCCCGGCGGGACACGGCCGTGACCGCGAGGGTGTGGGTTCCCAGGAGGGCCGCCGAGGGCAGGGCCGGGCGGATGCGTCCCGCGCCGGCCGCGGCGCCCAGGAGCAGGTCCAGGGCGCGCGCCCCGGCCATGGCGACCGGGCCGGCGGGCGTGTGCTTGAGGGCGAGGTCGTAGGCCCAGACGGTCGCCGCCAGGGGTACGGCCACCGCGAGGGCGGGACGGCCGGCGCCGGCCGCGAGGGCCAGGCCGGCGCCGGTCAGGGCACACGCGGCGGTGAGGGCGGTGGAGGGGCGCACCCGGCCGGACGGAAGGGGGCGGTGGGGGCGTTCAGCGGCGTCCTCGGTGCGGTCGGCCCAGTCGTTGAGGACCATACCGGCCTCGTACAGGCAGACGGAGGAGCCGATGGAGAGCAGGGTGCGGTACCCGGGCCGGGCGCCGACCGCCGCCGCGCCGGCCAGGGCGTCGCCGGGGACGGTGAACAGGGCGGGCAGCCGGAGCAGTTCGGCCCAGGCGCGGGAGACGCGGGAGACGTGGGACCTGTGGGGATCGTCGGCCACGCGGGAGGCGTGGTGTCCCGGTGGCTTTCCGGTCACGCGGGAGCGCGGTTCCGTATCCGTCCGGCCGGTGAGAACGGGGGTGTCGCGCGCCGCTTCCGTGTCCGCCGTCGCGTCGGCCGGCCGGTTCACCGGCGGTCCCCGGGGCCGGCGGGCGCGTCACCGGCCGGCCGCACCGCCAGGCGGTCCGCGAAGCCGAGGAGCTGCGCGTACTGGTCGCCGAGGGCGGACGGCCCGTCCCCCACCGGGTCCTTGAAGTAGAAGCCCAGTTCGCGCAGGGGGCCGGTCAGGCCCAGCTCGTGGGAGCGGGCGGCCAGACGGGCCAGGTCGAGGACGAGGGGGGCGGCGAGGGCGGAGTCACAGCCCTGCCAGATGGTCTGGAGGATCATGCGGGTGCCGAGGAAGCCGTCGAAGGCGATGTGGTCCCAGGCCGTCTTGAAGTCGCCGAGCGCGGGGACGTCGTCGATGTGTACCTCGCCCTCGACGGTGGTGCCGAGGGTGTCGGCGAGGACGCGTTCCTTGCCGGCGTTCTTGGCCGCCGCGGCGGCCGGGTCGGCGAGGGAGGCACCGTCGCCGCCGCCGAGGAGGTTGGTGCCGGACCAGGCCCGGACGGAAAGCGCCCGCTGGGCGAACATCGGGCCCAGTACCGAGCGCAGCAGCGTCTGCCCGGTCTTGCCGTCGCGTCCCGCGTACGGCAGGCCGCAGGACGCCGCCTCCGCGGCCAGGGACGGGTGGTGCAGGCCGGTGGAGGGGGTGAAGTTGACGTAGGGGCAGCCGGCGCGCAGGGCCGCCGCCGCGTAGAGGGAGCTGGGCGGCAGGGTCCGGCCAGTGGCGAGCGGCTCGGTGGAGGCCACGTTGACGACCACCGCCCGCGCCGCTCCGAAGCGGCGTACGAAGTCACGGATGTCTGCGGCGAAGGCGGTGATCAGTTCCTCGGCGGACCGGGTGTCACCGGGCAGGGGCCCGCCGGGGCGGATCTCCCGTTCCGCGGCCGACAGTTCGGCGTGGACGGCGGCGGGGAGACCGGGTGGCAGTACGCCGCCGGCGGCCAGGGCCTCGGCGCGCTTGGGAAGGGGACAGTCCACGGTGTCGTGGCCGCCGAAGACGAGGGAGGGAAGGGCGGGGAGGGCGGAGCCGGCGAAGTGGGGGGTCTCGGTGACCAGGCCGGTCGGTGGGTGCAGGCCGGCGGTCATGGCCGCGCAGCCCGCCACCACGGTCGTGGCGACCGAGCCGCGCGCACCGATCAGCCACACACCGGTACGGGAAGCCGAAGAGGAAGAGGAAGAGGAGGAGGAAGAGGAAGAAGGGGAGGGGGAAAGGGAGGGGGACGCGGACATGGGCAGCCTCCTTGTCGGACGCGTCGATGTGGAGCCCCGGCGGGACCGGGTGGAGCCCCGGAAGAACCGGGTGGAGCCCCGGCGGGACCGGGTGGTGACGGCGGGCGGGGGTCCGGCGTCCCCCGCCCGCCGCCGTCCGGTGGCCCCAGGGGGCTACGGGCGGGTCAGGAGGGCAGCTCCCTCAGCTGGATGTCGCGGAAGGAGACCTTGTCGGCGGCGCCGTGGTTCTGGAGACCTATGTAGCCGTCCGTCAGGCTCCGCTCGGGGTCCTTGTTGGTGAAGTCGTTGATCTTGACTCCGTTGAGGAACACCTGGAGGCGTTCGCCCCGGACCTTGATCTCGTAGGAGTTCCACTGGCCGGGCGGGCGCAGGACCTGGTCACGGGCCTTGATGTCGGCCGACTGGAAGGAGTAGACGGCACCCGTGGTGCGGTCGGCCGCGTCCGTGGCGTCGATCTGGATCTCGTACCCCTTGTCCACCGCGGACCAGGGGTCGTCGGAGGCCGGGAAGCCCACGAAGACGCCGGAGTTGTCGTCACCGCGCATCTTCCAGTCGAGCTTGAGCGAGTACGACTCCAGTTCCTTGGCCTGGTACCAGAGCAGGCCCATGCCGCCGTTGGACTCCAGCGTGCCGTCCTTGATGTCGAAGGTGCCGGGGCCGGCCTGCTTCCAGCCGTCCAGGGTCTGCCCGTTGAAGATCTTCCGGTAGCCCTTGTCCGGCTTGCAGTCGGCCTCGACCTGGCCGGTGGCGTACTGGAGACCGCCGAGCAGATGGGCCCGGAAGGCCTCGTCGGCGTAGGACTCCTTGGTGTGGCCGAGGCCGGTGTAGAAGGAGCGGCCGCCTTCGTAGGCGTGGCACCAGGCGATCGGGTGGTCGCCCTTCATGGTGCCGCCCTGGTAGGTGGTCTCGTCGAGGGTGGCGAGGACCTTGACCCGCTCGCGCGGGTTGGTGCGGTAGTTGTACAGCTCGTCGGTGCGCTCCCAGGTGTCGCCGAGGTGCGCGGTGGCCGGGTGGTCGTGGTCCTCGACGCGCACGGTGGCCTTCTGCTGGGCCGGGTGCGAGTCGAAGTAGGCGCCGACGAGGCCGCCGTAGAACTCCCAGTCGTACTCGGTGTCGGCGGCGGCATGGACGCCCATGTACCCGCCGCCATTCGCCACGTAGTTCTCGAACGCCTTCTGCTGGTCGGCGTCGAGCACGTCACCGGTGGTGGACATGAAGACGACCGCGTCGTACTTGGCGAGGTTGGCCGTGGTGAACTGCTTGGCCTCCTCGGTGGCGGTGACGGTGATGCCGGCCGGGACGCCGAGTTCCCTCAGCGCGGCGACGCCCTCCGGGATGGAGTCGTGGCGGAAGCCGGCCGTCCTGGAGAAGACGAGGACCTTCTTGCCGTTCTTGAAGGGTTCCTTGGAGAACTCGAAGTCGTCCACGTCGAACAGCGCGCCGTCGCCGCCCTTGAAGACGAGGTAGATGTCCGAGGTCTTCTTGGGCAGGGACCGCAGCGGCACGTCGACGTCCTGGAACGTCTCCCAGCCGCCGGTCGGCGGGATGTACGCCGAGCCGTGCAGCTTGCCGGTGGGCGAGCCGGTGCGCAGCTCGACGAAGCCGCCGGCGCCGCCCGAGGAGGCCCGGACGGTCAGCTTCTTCTGCCCGTCGAACTTGTAGGGGGTGAAGGAGATCCAGTCGCCGTCGTGGATGTCGCCGACGGTCCTGCCGCCGTTGGCGCCGGTCTTGTCGATCACCGACACGCCCTGCTGGGTGGTGAAGTGCTCGGCCTGGCGGTGCAGCGGCTGGAGGACGGTGCGGGCGGTGCCGGTCAGCGCCTCCTGGCCGCTGGCCCCGCCGTCGGTGTAGCTGGCGCCGACGACGCCGTAGATGTTGGCGTTGGGGTCGTGGCCGCCGTCGCCGGCGGGCGGCTTGAGGGTGCCCTCGCAGCCGGTCTCGCTGGTCAGCTCGTGGGCGTGGTTGTCGTGGCCGAGGCTGTAGACGACCTTGACCTTGGAGCAGTCGACGGTCTCCTCGGGGTCGGTGACCGTCACCTTGAAGGGGACGGGCTCCCCGAAGGCGGCCAGGGCGCCGTTGCCGGGGACGTCGATCCTCACCGTGGGTTCGGTGTTGCCGACCACGATGCGGACGCTGGCGTTGCCGGTGTTGCCCTCGGGGTCCTCGGCGGTGAAGGTCGCGGTGTAGGTGCCGGCCTTCTTGTACCTGTGGGTGGGGGTGAGGCCCTCGCCCGTGGTGCCGTCGCCGAAGTCCCAGCTGTAGGTCAGCTCCGGGGAGTCGGCGTCCTTGGCGGTGGCGGTGAACCTGACCTTGAGGCCGGCCGCGCCGGAGGTCTTGTCGGCGCTCACCTCGGCGATCGGCGAGAAGCCGTCCTCGGCGTTCTCGATCCGGTAGAGGGCGGAGTCGTCGTCGCCCTGGAACCAGGAGAGGCCGTAGTCGAGGACGTAGAGCGCGCCGTCGGGGCCGAACTCCATGTCCATGATCTGGGTGCCGGTCCACGGGAAGTCGTTGATCGACGCGACCGTGCCGTCCTCGTTCTGCTCGATCCGCTTGATCCACTGGCGGCCGAACTCGCCGGCGAAGAAGTCGCCGTCGTACGCCTCGGGGAACTTCACGCCGGAGTCGAGGTCGGGGTCGTAGCGGTAGACCGGGCCGGCCATCGGGGACTCGGAGCCGCTGCCGAACTCGGGCACGGAGTCGTCGTCGTACGGGATCCAGGCGGGCTGCGCCGGCGGCAGGTCGACCAGGCCGGTGTTGTGCGGGGAGGTGTTCCTCGGGGCGGCGCAGTCGAAGGGCTCGCCGGAGGTGCCGGTGGCGAAGTCGTAGTCGACGTACGGGTCGTTGGCACCGGTGCAGAACGGCCAGCCGAAGTTGCCGGGGCCGGTGACCTTGGCGAACTCGACCTGTCCGGCCGGTCCCCGGTCCGGGTCGGCGGCGCCGGCGTCGGGGCCGTAGTCACCGACGTAGATGGTGCCGGTCTTGTCGTCGACGCTCATCCGGAACGGGTTGCGGAAGCCCATCGCGTAGATCTCGGGGCGGGTCTTCTCGGTGCCGGGGGCGAAGAGGTTGCCGTCCGGGATCGTGTACGAGCCGTCCTCGGCGACCTTGATCCGCAGGATCTTGCCGCGCAGGTCGTTGGTGTTGCCGGAGCTGCGGCGGGCGTCGAAGGCCGGGTTGCGGTCGGGCCGCTCGTCGATCGGGGTGAAGCCGTCGGAGGCGAAGGGGTTGGAGTCGTCGCCGGTGGAGAGGTAGAGGTTGCCCTCGGCGTCGAAGTCGATGTCACCGCCGACGTGGCAGCAGGTGCCGCGGGAGGCGGCGACGTCCAGGACCTTCTTCTCACTGGCCGGGTCCAGGGTGCCGTTGGGGTTGAGGACGAACCGGGAGAGCCGGTTGACGCCGTCGAACTCGGCGAAGTCGGCGGCGGTGCCGTTCTCCGGGGCGTCGCCCGCGGGGGTGTCCAGCGGCGGGGCGTAGTAGAGGTAGATCGCCCGGTTGTTCTCGAAGTCCGGGTCGACGCCGACGCCCTGGAGGCCCTCCTCGTCGTGGCTGTAGACGGGGATCCGGCCGGCGATCTTGGTGACGCCGCCCTGGTCGGTGAGGCGCAGGGTGCCGTCGCGCGAGGTGTGCAGGACGCTGCGGTCCGGAAGCACGGCGAGCGACATGGGCTCGCCCATCTCGGGTTCGCCCTTGGCGAGCGGCACCTGCTGGAACTGCCCTTCGGCCGCGGGGGCCGGGTCGGCCTGGGCCGCGGCGCCGGGCTGGGCGCCGGCGGTGCCGGCCGGGGCGCCCACGGCCAGCAGCAGGCCGGTGAACAGGGCGAGGGTGGTGCGGAGTCCGGTTCTCCTGGTGCTCGTGGTTCTGGTTCTGTGCACGGAAGTCCCTCCGGGAACGGGTGGGCCGTACGGGATGGGGTGTGCGAGGGCGTGCCGGGTGGGGAGGTGCGGTGCGGGCGCCGGGGTGCGCCGTCACCCCGGAGGTGTGCCGAGCCGCGGCGTTCGGCCGCTGGACGCTCAGCCGTCGAACACTCGGCCGCTGAACCCTCGGCCGCTGGACGCTCAACCGTCGAACACTCGGCTGCTGAACGCTCAGCCGCTGGACGCTCAGCTGCCGAACCGTCGGCCGCTAGGCGCTCAGCTGTTGAACGCCGCGTCGAAGGACGCGCTGGGCGGCTCGTGGTCGTAGGTCTTCAGGTGGGTCAGGGCCTCGGGGGCGCCCTGGAGGCGGTCCATGCCGGCGTCCTCCCACTCCACGGAGACGGGACCCTGGTAGTCGATGGCGCGCAGCATGCGGAAAACGTCCTCCCAGGGGACGTCGCCGTGCCCGGCGGAGACGAAGTCCCAGCCGCGCCGGGGGTCGCCCCAGGGCAGGTGGGAGCCGAGCCGGCCGTTGCGGCCGTCGAGGCGCTTGCGGGCCTCCTTGCAGTCGACGTGGTAGATCCGGTCGCGGAAGTCCCACAGGAAGCCGACCGGGTCGAGGTCCTGCCAGACGAAGTGGGAGGGGTCGAAGTTGAGGCCGAAGGCGGGGCGGTGATCGACGGCCGCCAGGGCCCGCTGGGTGGTCCAGTAGTCGTAGGCGATCTCGCTGGGATGGACCTCGTGGGCGAAGCGGACGCCCTCGGTGTCGAAGACGTCCAGGATCGGGTTCCAGCGGTCGGCGAAGTCCTGGTAACCGCGCTCGATCATGGAGTCGGGGGCGGGCGGGAACATGGCGACCAGGTGCCAGATGGCGGAGCCGGTGAAGCCGATGACGGTGTCGACGCCGAGCCGGCGAGCGGCCCGCGCGGTGTCCTTGAGCTCGGCGGCGGCCCGCCGGCGTACGCCCTCCGCGTCCCCGTCGCCCCAGATCCGGGCGGGCAGGATCGCCTGGTGGCGCTCGTCGATGATGGCGTCGCAGACGGCCTGGCCGACGAGGTGGTTGGAGACGGCCCAGCACTTCAGGCCGTACTTGTCGAGAAGCCGGTGGCGGCCGTCGACGTAGGACGGGTCGGCGAGGGCCTTGTCGACCTCGAAGTGGTCGCCCCAGCAGGCGAGTTCGAGGCCGTCGTAGCCGAAGTCGCGGGCGAGCCGGCAGACCTCCTCCAGGGGCAGGTCCGCCCACTGGCCGGTGAAGAGTGTGAACGGGCGCGGCATCGTGGCAGACCCTCCTCAGACGGCGACGGGTGTGTAGACGGCGTTCTTCTCGGCGCTCGCCTCCACGGCGGCGAGCACCCGCTGCACCTGGAGTCCGTCGGCGAAGGACGGCTCCGGGGCGCGGCCCTCGGCGACGGCGTGCACGAGGTCGCGGACCTGGTGGACGAAGGTGTGCTCGTAGCCGAGGCCGTGGCCGGGCGGCCACCAGGCGTCCAGGTAGGGGTGGTCGGGTTCGGTGACGAGGATGCGGCGGAACCCCGCGTGCTCGTCCCGCTCCGTGGCGTCGTGGTAGGTCAGCTCGTTGAGGCGTTCCAGGTCGAAGGCCAGCGAACCCCGCTCGCCGTTGAGTTCGATGCGCAGGGCGTTCTTGCGGCCGGTGGCGTAGCGGGTGGCCTCGAGGGAGGCGAGGGCGCCGGAGGGGAAGCGGCCGGTGAAGACGGCGGCGTCGTCCACGGTGACCCGGCCGGTGCCCGCGCCGTCGGCGGGCCCCGGGGGCAGGGGGCGTTCCCGTACGAAGGTCTCGGTGAGGGCGGAGACGCCGGCCAGCCGTTCGCCGGTCAGGTACTGGGCGAGGTCGACGATGTGGGCGCCGAGGTCGCCGAGCGCGCCGGAGCCGGCGAGTTCCTTGCGCAGCCGCCAGGTCAGCGGCGCGGCCGGGTCGACCAGCCAGTCCTGGAGGTACGCCACCCGCACGTGCCGCAGCCTGCCGACGCGGCCCTCGGCGACCATCCGCCGGGCCAGCGCGGTGGCGGGGACGCGGCGGTAGTTGAACCCGACCATGGCCACCTGACCGCGGGCGGCGGCCGCTTCGGCGGCGCGGGCCATGGCCTCGGCCTCGGCGACGGTGTTGGCCAGTGGTTTCTCGCACAGGACGTGTTTGCCGGCGGCCAGCGCGGCCAGCGCGATCTCGGCGTGGCTGTCGCCGGGGGTGCAGATGTCGACGAGGTCGACGTCGTCCCGTTCGACGAGGGCGTGCCAGTCGGTCTCGGTCGCCGCCCAGCCGTGCCGGTCGGCCGCGGTGCGGACGGCGTCGGCGTCCCGCCCGCAGACCGCGGACAGCACGGGGTTCAGCGGCAGGTCGAAGACGCGGCCCGCGGTGCGCCAGCCCTGGGAGTGGGCGGCGCCCATGAAGGCGTAGCCCACCATGCCGACCCGCAGGGGCGGTCTCGACACGGACGGCGCCGCGGCCGCGACCGTGGCGGTCACGACCGGTGTGCCCGTCGCGGTGGGCGTGCCCGTCACTGTAGGCGTTCCCCTCACTGTGGGCGTTCCCGTCGCTGCGGACACGTCCGTCGCGGCGGGTGTTCCCGTCGCCTCCGCCGTCCCCGTCGAGCCCGCCGTCCCCGTCGAGCCCGGCGTCCCCGTCGAGCCCGGCGTCCCCGGGACCCTCGGGCTGCTGCGGCTGTCCCATGCGGATGTCCTCCTCGTCGTGGTGGTGCGATGGCCCGCGGGTCCCGCCCCGGGCTGGTCAAAGCCGTGGGCGAGGCGCCCGCCCGGGGCCGGTCCGGCTCGTCGAGCGCGGCCCCGCCCCGGCGCCGGTCGGACAGCGAGCGCGGTCCCCCGCCCAGAACCCGTCGGACCCGTGCGCCCGGTCCCCGCCCCCGGTGACTGGTCAGGCCCCCGGGGGCGGGCGGCGGGGCCTCACTTGAAGCCGGTGGACATGTACTGGTCGACGTTCTCCTTGTCGACGACGGCCGAGTAGAGGGTGATCGAGGCGGGGATCTCGTACTCGGCGAGGCCGCCGATCCCCTTGCCCTGGCCCAGCGCGCGGGCGAGGTCGATCGCCGAGGCGGCCATGGTCGGCGGGTAGAGGACCGTCGCCTTCAGGACGCCGTTGTCCTGCTTGATGGCCTGGAACGCGGAGAGCGCGCCCGCGCCGCCGACCATCAGGAAGTCGTCGCGTCCGGCCTGCTCGATGGCCCGGAGGGCGCCCACGCCCTGGTCGTCGTCGTGGTTCCACAGGGCGTCGAACGTCGACTGGGCCTGGAGCAGCTGGGCCATCTTGGCCTGGCCGGACTCGACCGTGAAGTCGGCGGCCTGACGGGCCACCTTCTTGATGTTGGGGTAGTTCTTCAGGGCGTCGTCGAAGCCCTTGGTGCGCTGCCGGGTCAGTTCGAGGTTGTCGATGCCGGCCAGTTCGATGACGCGGGCGTCCGCCTTGTCCTTGAGCTTCTCGCCGATGTAGTGCCCGGCGTTGAGGCCCATGCCGTAGTTGTCGCCGCCGACCCAGCAGCGGTATGCCTGCGGGGTGTTGAAGACGCGGTCGAGGTTGACCACCGGTATCCCGGCCCGCATCGCCTTCAGCCCGACCTGGGTGAGCGCCTTGCCGTCGGCGGGCAGCACCACCAGGACGTCGACCTTCTTGTTGATGAGGGTCTCGATCTGGCCGATCTGCTGGGCGGTGTCGTTGGAGCCCTCGGTGACCTCCAGGGTCACGTCGGAGTACTTCTCGGCGCGGCCCTTGGCCTGGTCGTTGATGGCGTTGAGCCAGCCGTGGTCGGCGAGCGGTCCCGCGTAGCCGATGGTGACCTGCTTGCCGGGCTTGTCGTCGGCGGCGGGCCGGGTGTCGGCACCCGCCTCCTCCTCGTCGTCCGGCTCGTTGCTCGTGCACCCGGTGAGGAAGGCCCCTGCGGACACGGCTGCGGCTCCGAACAGCAGCCCTCTGCGGCTCGCGAACGGCGTGTGCTCTGGCATGACGCTCAACCCTTTCCTCATGACGTGCTCGCGGTACGGCGCTGGACCAGCACGGCGGCGACGATGATCGCTCCCTTGGCGATCTGCTGGACGTCGCTCTGCAGGTTGTTCAGGGCGAAGATGTTGGTGATCGTGGTGAAGATCAGGACGCCGAGCACGGAGCCGACGATGGTGCCGCGTCCGCCGCTGAGCAGTGTGCCGCCGATGATCGCGGCGGCGATGGCGTCGAGTTCGTAGAGGTTGCCGTTGGTGTTCTGGCCGGAGCCGGACAGGACGATCAGCAGGAAGGCGGCGATGCCGCAGCACAGCCCGGACAGCAGGTAGAGGTAGAGGCGCTGGCGGCGCACGTCGATGCCGGCCAGGCGGGCGGCCTCCGCGTTGCCGCCGACGGCGACCGTGCGGCGGCCGAAGGTGGTCCGGTTCAGCACCAGCCAGCCGACGACGGTGACGGCGGCGAAGACCAGGACCAGCGGCGGTACGCCGAGCACGTAGGCGTCGCGCTCGCCGAGGTCGAGCACGCCCTCCACGGTGACGACCTGGGTCTGCCCGTCGGTGATCTGCAGGGCCAGGCCGCGGGCGGAGGCCAGCATGGCGAGGGTGGCGATGAACGGGACCATCGCGCCGTACGCGATGAGGACGCCGTTGACGAGTCCGCAGCCCACCCCGACCACGACCGCGGTGAACAGGATGCCGAGGAATCCGTACTCCTGGGTGGCGACCGTCGTCGCCCACACCGAGGCGAGGGCGACGATCGCGCCGACGGAGAGGTCGATGCCGCCGGACATGATCACGAAGGTCATGCCGACGGTGACGACGCCGATCACGGACGCCTGGGTGAGGACGAGTTGCAGGTTGCGGGTGTCGAGGAACTCGTCGGGCTTGGTGACGCCGCCGATCAGGACCAGCACGGCGAGCACGCCGAGCAGGGACAGGATGCGGACGTCGGCGCGGGCGGCCACGCCCCGCCAGGCGGGCGGCCCGTCCACGGGTGCCGCCTTTGCGGTGCCGTCCCGGGGCGGGGACACGTGCTGCGTCATGCTGCCGGGCTCCCTTCCATGACGAGGTCGAGTACGCGGTGTTCGTCGAGTTCGCGGGCGGGTGCCTCGTGCACGACCCGCCCCTCGCGCAGGACCAGCACCCGGTCGGCGAGGCCGAGCACCTCGGGCACCTCGCTGGAGACCAGCAGCACCGCCAGTCCCTCGTCGGCGAGGCGTCGGACGACCGCGTACAGCTCGGCGCGGGCGCCGACGTCGACGCCCCGGGTGGGTTCGTCCAGGAGCAGCACGCGGCAGCCGCGCAGCAGCCAGCGGGCGAGGACGGCCTTCTGCTGGTTGCCGCCGGACAGGGTGCGCACGGGCACGTCCGGGTTGTCGGGGCGCAGCGACAGCTCGCGGGCGGCGGCGCGGGCGGCGCCCCGTTCGGCGCCCCGGTCGAGCCAGCCGCCGCGCGAGAAGCGGGACATGGAGGAGACCGACACGTTGCGGGTGACGGACTCCAGCATCAGCAGGGCCTGCGCCTTGCGCTCCTCGGGGGCGAGGCCGAGGCCGGCGCGTACGGCGGCCCGGACGCTGCCGGGCCTGAGCGGACGTCCGTCGACCAGCACCTGTCCGGCCGACGGCTTGCGGGCGCCGTAGACGGTCTCCAGGATCTCGGAGCGGCCGGAGCCGACCAGTCCGGCGAGGCCGACGATCTCCCCGGGGCGGACGTCCAGGTCGAGGGGGGCGAACTCCCCTCGCCTCGCCAGTTTCCGCACGCTCAGCACCGGCTCGGCGGTGGCGGCCGGGGCGGGGGCGGGCCGCTCCGGGAAGACGTACGCGACGTCGCGGCCGGTCATCAGGGCGACGACCTCGCTGGTCGGGGTGGACTCGGCGGGCAGTCCGCGGGCGACGGCGCGGCCGTCCTTGAGGACGGTGACCCGGTCGCCGATGCGGCGGATCTCCTCCAGGCGGTGCGAGATGTAGACGACGGCGACGCCGGCGGCGGTGAGGTCGCCGACGATCCGGAAGAGGTTGTCGACCTCGTCGGGGTCGAGGGCGGCGGACGGCTCGTCCATCACGATCAGCCGTACGTCGTGGGAGAGCGCCCGTGCCATGGACACGATCTGCTGCTGGGCCGCCGACAGGTCCCCGACCGGGCGGCCCGGGTCGACCTCGGGGTGGCCGAGCCGCTTCAGCAGCGCGGCGGTGGACGCGCGGGCGGCCCGGCCGCGGACGACGAAGCCGGCGGTGGTCGGTTCGTGGCCGAGGTGGACGTTCTCCGCCACCGACAGGTGCTCGACCAGGTCGAGTTCCTGGTAGATGGTGGCGATGCCCAGGCGCATGGCGGCGGCGGGCGAGCGCAGGGTGACGTCCTCGCCGCGCCAGTGCAGGCGGCCGGCGTCGGGCTGGTGGGCGCCGGCCAGCACCTTGATGAGGGTGGACTTCCCGGCGCCGTTCTGGCCGAGCAGGCAGTGCACCTCACCGGCCTGGACGTCGAGGTCGACGCCGTCCAGGGCCCGGACCCCGGGGAAGGACTTGGTGATGCCGGACATGCTGAGCAGCGGTGGTTCTGGTGCCATGTGAGGTCCCCTCGGCGGGCGTGCGGGCCGGTGTCAGGGCAGGGCGGGGCTACGCGCTGTACAGAGGAAAAGGGGTGTGGCCGGAGGGTGCTACGCGGGTGAGAACAGGTGGTCGCTGATGAGCCGGGCGGCGCCGATGACTCCGGCGGTGGGGCCCAGTTCTCCGAGCACGATGGGCAGGTTGCCGGTCGCCAGGGGCAGCGACTGGCGGTAGACCTGGGTGCGGATCGCGGCGAGCAGGGTGTGGCCGAGGCCGGTGACCCCGCCCCCGATCACCACCAGGCCGGGGTTGAAGAAGCTGACCAGGCCGGCGATGACCTGGCCGGTGCGGCTGCCGCCCTCGCGGATCAGGTCGAGGGCGGTGGCGTCGCCGGCCGCCGCCGCGGCGGCGACGTCGACGGCGCTCAGGCTTCCGCCCGGCTCCAGCCGGGCGGCGAGTTCGGCGGACCGGCCCTGCTGGGCGGCCTCCGTGGCGTCGCGGGCCAGGGCCGCGCCGCTGAAGTGGGCCTCCAGGCAGCCCCGGTTGCCGCAGGCGCAGGGGCGGCCCTCGGGTACGGCCTGGATGTGTCCGATGTCGCCGGCGCTGCCCGTCGTCCCGCGGTAGACGTCACCGCCGACGACGATGCCGCAGCCGATGCCGGTGCCTATCTTGACGACGAGGAAGTCGTGCACGGTGCGGGCGACGCCCGCGTGCTGCTCCCCCAGCGCCATCAGGTTCACGTCGTTGTCGACCATCACCGGGCAGCCGAGTTCCTGGCTGAGCGCCTCCCGCACGGGGAAGCCGTCCCAGCCCGGCATGATCGGCGGGGCCACGGGGACGCCCTCGGGGAAGCGGACCGGCCCCGGGACGCCGATGCCGGCGCCGTCGAAGCCCTCCGCGAGCCCCGAGGCCCGCAGCTTGGCCGCCATGGACAGCACCTGCTCGAAGACCGCGACGGGGCCTTCGCGTACGTCCATGGGCTGGTTGGTGTGTCCGAGGATCTCCAGCTCGGCGTTGGTGACGGCGACGTCGACCGAGGTCGCGCCGATGTCGACGCCGAGGAAGCGGAGTCCGGGGTTGAGCCGGATGTTGTGCGAGCGGCGCCCGCCGCGGGAGGCGGCGAGTCCGTCGGCGACGGCCAGTCCCGTCTCCAGCAGCCGGTCCACCTCCACGGCCAGTTTCGACCGGGAGAGGTCGACCTGGTCGCCGAGCTGGGCGCGGGAGTTGGGGCCGCCGTCACGCAGCAGCTTGAGCAACCGGGCCTGGTGGGCGTTGGCGGGTCGTGCGGTCATGCGTCTCACGTGCCCCTCCCCGCCTCAATCGGCTGCGCGCTGCCATGCCGTGCTTTCGAAGGGAACGTAGCAGCGGCTGCCGAAGCTGGGAAGAAGCTGTGCACAGATTGCCGTCGACTTCTTCCACTCACAGGACAAAGAGTCGTACGGGAGGGGTGTGTTCAGGACGCGGCGCGCTCGTGGTACGACCGCCGGGTGTGCTCGGTGTGCTCGCGCATCAGCCGGGTGGCGCGCTGCTCGTCCCGGTCGGTGATGGCGGCGATCATCTCCCGGTGCTCGACCCAGGACTGCCGGCCGCGCTGCCGGGCGATCGGCGTGTAGTACCAGCGCACCCGGCGGTCGACCTGGGCGGCGAGTTCGGCGAGGACGGCGTTGCCCGCCAGCTCCATCACCTTGGAGTGGAACCGCGCGTTCAGGGCGACGGCGCCGTCCACGTCGTCGGCGGCGACGGCCCGCTCCCCCTCGGCGCACAGCTCCTCCAGCGCCGCCACGCCCGCGCCGGAGGCGTTGGCCGCGGCGAGCCGGGCCGCCTCGGCCTCCAGCAGCGTACGGACGGTCAGCAGCTGGTCGGCCTCCTCCTCGGTCGGCTCGTGCACGAACGCGCCCTGGGCGGGGCGCAGATCGACCCAGCCCTCGGTGTTCAGGCGCTGGAGCGCCTCGCGCACGGGCTGCCGGGAGACGCCGAGGTGCCCGGCGAGTTCGCTCTCGACGAGGTGCTGGCCGGGGCGCAGGGCCCGGGTGGTGATGAGTTCGAGCAACGCCTCGTAGACGCGGTCGCGCAGCGGGCCGGGGCGTTCGAGCCTGGGCACCGCTCCTTGCGGCAGTCCTGTCGACAACATCGCGGCCCCCTGGGCAAGGACGGAGACGGGGAAAAAGGTAAAGAAAGCATAAAGTGTTTTTCGTCTACAGTCTACGGCCCGTCCCCGCCCGCCCTCGTCTGCCCCCGCTCACCCTTGCCCGTCCCCGCCCGCTCCCTCGCCCCCCTGAACCGGGGGTCAGGGGCAGCGCACGACCTGTCCGGCGTACGACAGGTTGCCGCCGAAGCCGAAGAGCAGGACCGGGTCGCCGGCGGTGATCTCGCCGCGTTCCACCAGCTTGGCCAGGGCCAGGGGGATGCTGGCCGCCGAGGTGTTGCCGGACTCGGTGACGTCGCGGGCGACGACGGCGTCGACGGCGCCGATGCGCAGGGCCAGCGGCTCGATGATGCGCAGGTTGGCCTGGTGCAGGACGACGGCGGCGAGGTCCGCGGGGTCCACGCCGGCCCGTTCGCACACGCTCCGGGCGACGGCGGGCAGCCGGGTGGTCGCCCAGCGGTAGACGCTCTGGCCCTCCTGGGCGAAGCGCGGCGGGGTGCCCTCGATACGTACGGCGTGTCCGAGTTCGGGCACCGACCCCCACAGCACGGGTCCGATGCCGGGCTCCTCGCCCTCGGCGCAGGGTTCGACGACCACGGCCCCCGCCCCGTCGCCGACGAGCACGCAGGTGGTGCGGTCGGTCCAGTCGGTGACCTCGGACATCTTGTCGGCGCCTATGACCAGGGCCCGGCGCGCGGCGCCCGCGCGGACGGCGTGGTCGGCGGTGGCCAGGGCATGGGTGAACCCGGCGCACACGACGTTGACGTCCATGGTGGCCGGGTTCCCCATGCCGAGCCGGGCGGCGACCCGGGCGGCCGTGTTCGGGGAGCGGTCGATGGCGGTGGAGGTGGCGACCAGCACCAGGTCGACGTCGGCGGGGGTGGCCCCGGCCTCGGCGAGCGCCTTGGCCGCGGCGTGCGCGGCGAGTTCGTCGACGGGTTCGTCGGGCCCGGCGATCCGGCGGGTGCGGATGCCGACCCGGCTGGTGATCCACTCGTCGCTGGTGTCGACCATGCCCGCCAGGTCCTCGTTGGTCAGGACCCGGGCGGGCTGGTGGTGGCCGACTCCGGTGATGCGCGAGCCGTGCATGGGCGGATCCCCCTCATTGCCTGCGGTTGCGGGATCCACCAGTCTGATCAGTGACTCACGGGTACGGCGGCAGGTGATGCGACAGGAAACGCGGGCCGGGCTTGTCGGCTTCCATCAGAACCCGGCCCGCCTCCCCGACCCCGACCCGGCTCAGCTCTCCGAACCCGGCCCGCCTCCTCACCCGGTGAACAGCCGCATCACCCGGTGAACAGCTGCGTCGCCTTGCGCACCAGTTCGTACAGCCCGTAGGCGAGCGGCGCTCCCACCCACAACCAGGCGAACGCGGTCAGCGGGCGCCGGTCGGGCGGGTTCTCACTGCTGTCGGACGACATCGGCGGCCTCCTCGGGGTCCGGGGCGGGGACGTGGTGGCGGGGGTGGACGGGACGGACCAGTTCGTTGGCGACGAAGCCGACGACGAGCAGCCCGATCATGATGACGAACGACAGCCCGTACAGGGACGGGCCGTGCCGCCCGGCCTCCTCCTGCCGGTCGGCGATCCAGTTCACGATCAGCGGCCCGAGGACGCCCGCGGTGGACCAGGCGGTGAGCAGCCGCCCGTGGATCGCGCCGACCTGGTAGGTGCCGAAGAGGTCCTTCAGATAGGCGGGGGCGGTGGCGAAGCCGGCGCCGTAGAAGGACAGGATCACCAGGGCGGCCAGGACGAACAGCGGCTTGGAGGAGTCGCCGAACAGGGCGATCAGCGCGTACATCACGGCGCCGACGCCCAGGTACACCCGGTAGATGTTCTTGCGTCCGATCAGGTCGGAGGTGGACGACCAGCCGATCCGGCCGGCCATGTTCGCGGCCGACAGCAGGGCCACGAACCCGGCGGCGGCGGTGGCGGACACCGGCGCGGAGCTGTCCGCGAAGAAGTCCGTGATCATCGGCGCGGCCTTCTCCAGGATGCCGATGCCGGCGGTGACGTTCATGCAGAGCACGATCCACAGGCACCAGAACTGCGGGGTGCGCACGGCCGAGCGCGCCGAGACCTGGACGCCGCCGAGCGGGGCGGGCCGCCCGTCGGCCGCCTCGGGGGCGCGCGGCACCCGCACCAGCAGGACGCCGAGCAGCATGAAGACGGCGTACGACAGCCCGTGCGCGAGGAAGGCGAGCGCGATGCCGGAGTTGTCGGCGCCGAAGGACTCCAGCATCTGCGCGGACCAGGGCGAGGCGATCAGCGCACCGCCGCCGAAGCCCATGATGGCGATGCCGGCGGCCATGCCGGGCCGGTCGGGGAACCACTTGATGAGCGTGGAGACCGGTGAGATGTACCCGATGCCCAGGCCGATGCCGCCGACGAAGCCGTAACCGAGGACGATCAGCCAGTACTGCCCGGTGGCCGCGCCCAGCGCGGAGAGCAGGAAGCCGGACGAGAAGCAGACCAGCGCCACGGTCATCGCCCAGCGCGGCCCGCGCTTCTCGACCAGGGTGCCGCCGAACGCGGCCGACAGACCGAGCATGACGATGCCGAGCTGGAAGGGGAGCGCGCTCTGGGTGCCGCTGAGGCCGAGCGCGGATTCCAGGGGCGGCTTGAACACGGACCAGGCGTAGGCCTGGCCGATGGAGAGGTGGACCGAGAGCGCGGCCGGCGGGACGAGCCAGCGGCTCCAGCCGGGCGGTGCGACAGGGGGACTCATGAATCCCCCACCGTAGGCAGCCGGACGGCGGTTGAGAAGGTGCTTGATCGAACAACCACCGAGCGCCACCGACCGTGCACAATCCCTTGCCGCCTCCTGCTCCATACTGTAGACAGTATTTCGTCGGCACCCAGTGCCGACGCGCATCCCGCTCTCCGTGACCGCGTCCGGCGCGGCACGGCACCCGTCAGGTCATCGCGACGGTGATGACCGACGCCCCCGTCCCGGACCCGTCGGCACCGAGGAGCGCCGTATGAGGAAGCCGCGACCGACGCACTGCACCAGGCTCACCCACCCCTTGGTGCGGGGCTCCCGCGACGCCCCCTTCCGCCGGGCCGGCCGGGAGGAGGCCCTGGACCGGACCGCCCGGGGCCTGGCACGCAACCGCGGCGCGGTTCGGCATGTTCTCCTGCGCCCGCGCGACCAACGAGACGAACTACGTGGCGCAGGAGTTCGCCCGGTGGTGATGGGCACCCGCAACGTCGACTCCTGCAACCGCGCCTGCCACGCCCCGTCCCTCGCCGGCCTCTCCGCCGCCTCCGGCTCCGGCGGCGGCACCTCCTCGTACGAGGAGGCCGAGCACACCGACGTCATCGTGATGTGGGGCTCCAACGCCCGTTTCGCCCGCCCGATCTTCTTCCAGCACGTCCTGAAGGGGATACGCGACGGCGCCCGGATGCACGCCGTCGACCCGCGCCGCACCTCCACCGCGGAGTGGGCGAGCAGTGGCGGAACAGTTACGCCGTCTCCGTCGCCGGGCGCGGCTTCGACGCCCGGATCTCGGTCGAGCAGGACGCCCCGCTGACCGACTCGGCGTGCGTGTACTGCGGCGACTGCGTCGAGGTGTGCCCCACCGGAGCCCTGTCGTCCAAGACGGAGTTCGACATGCGGGCGGCGGGTACGTGGAACGGGTCGGCGCAGACCGGGACGACCACGGTGTGCGCGTACTGCGGAGTGGGGTGCAGCCCCACCCCGCACGTACAGGACAATGAGATCGTCAAGGTCACCTCGCCGCACGACAGCCCGGTGACCCACGGCAATCTCTGCATCAAGGGCCGTTTCGGCCACCAGCACGTACAGAACCGGGGCTGATCAGAACATGGGACGAGTCACGGAACGACGCAAGGTGATCCGCATCCGCGACGGGGCGGTCAACACCCGTCCGGACACGCTCGTCGCCGAGGAACCCCTGGAGATCCGGCTCAACGGCAGACCGCTCGCCATCACCATGCGCACCCCCGGCGACGACTTCGCACTCGCCGCCGGGTTCCTGGTCAGCGAGGGGGTGCTGGCCCGTCAGGAGGACCTGCGGAACATCGTGTACTGCGCGGGGGCCACCATGGATGTCCCCCCAGGTCCTTCAGGCGCCGGGAGAGGCTCCAACACGTACAACGTGGTGGACGTGCACACGGCGCCGGGCGTCGTCCTGCCCGACATCACCCTCGAACGCAACGTCTACACCACCTCCTCCTGCGGCCTGTGCGGCAAGGCCAGCCTGGACGCGGTCCGCACGACGGCCCGCTGGCCCATCGCCGACACGCCGCCGGTGCGGATCGACGCGGACCTGCTCGCCGAGCTGCCCGACCGGCTGCGCGCCGCCCAGCGGGTCTTCGACCGCACCGGCGGGCTGCACGCGGCGGCGCTCTTCACCGAGGACGGCGAACTGGCCGACATCAGGGAGGACGTGGGCCGGCACAACGCGGTCGACAAGCTCGTCGGCCGGGCGCTGCAGAACGGTGGGCTGCCGCTGTCGCGTTCCGTGCTGCTCGTCTCAGGGCGGGCCTCGTTCGAACTGGCCCAGAAGGCCGTCATGGCCGGTATCCCCGTGCTGGCGGCGGTGTCGGCGCCGTCCTCGCTCGCCGTGGACCTGGCCGCCGAGACCGGTCTGACCCTGGTGGGCTTCCTGCGGGGCACCTCGATGAACGTGTACGCGGGCGAGGACCGCATCGCCCTGCGGACCGCCGCGTCCCGGGGCTGAGGCACCGGCCCGCGACACGACGGCGGAACCCCGGCCGGCGGAGAGCGCCCCCTGCGCCGGTACGGGGTGACGGCGTGTCAGGTGGCGTGGCGCCGGGGGGTGTCGCGCCGGGGTGCCGCGCCGGGTGGGTTTCAGGCAGGGGCGACACGCGGGGGATTCGGCACAACATATCCGATATGTGATGACTTGATCTACTGATGCCCTGACGACCGGCTACCGCTCAGCCGCCTGAAGGGCCACCGCTCCATGCCGTTTCGCCCCCGCACCCGTACCGGACGCCCGCCGGCCGTTCTCGCCTCCCTGCTCGCGCTGTCCTTCGCCCTGCCCTCCACGGCGCACGCGAAGGCCCCCGAATTCACCCAGCAGGTGCTCTTCCGCGCCGGTCAGGAGACCGGGTACGCCTGCTTCCGCATCCCGGCGCTCGTACGGACCACGGACAACACGCTGCTCGCCTTCGCGGAGGGCCGGGTCCGCAACTGCGGGGACGCGGCCGACATCGACATCGTGCTCAAGCGCTCCACGGACGGCGGCCGCACCTGGGGCCCGCTGCGGGTCGTCAACGACGGCGGCGGCGACACCCACGGCAACCCGGCGCCGGTCGTGGACCGCGCCACCGGCCGCGTCCTGCTGGCCGAGACGTACAACACCGGCCGGGCGGACGACGCCGGCTGCGCGATCCCCTGCGACCGCGCGCCCCACCTCCAGTACAGCGACGACGACGGGCTCACCTGGTCCGAGCCGCGCGACCTGAGCGCCGAGATCCGCCCGGCCGGCTGGAACTCCTGGTACGCGACCGGCCCCGTGCACGGCGTGCAGCTGACCGCCGGCGCCCACGCCGGGCGGCTGGTCCTCGGGGTCAACGCCGAGAGCTGGGACGGCGGCCGGGTGACGGCCAACCACGCGGCGCTGGTGGTCAGCGACGACGGCGGCGGCCACTGGCGGACCGGCGCCACCGACACCTGGCCGGTGGCCGACGACGGCACCTTCCGGCAGAAGCCGTCCGAGGTGACCCTGGCCGAACTCGCCGACGGCACACTGCTGGTCAGCGGACGCGAGGAGGACGGCACCGACCTCGGCCACCGCACCCAGACCCTCAGCCGGGACGGCGGCGACAGCTTCACCGCCCCCTTCGCGGCCGTCCCGGACCTGTACACCCCGCAGGTGCAGGGCGCGCTGCTGCGCCTGGGCGACCGGGTGCTGCTGTCCGCCCCGGCCGACCCCGACCGCCGCCGGACCATGGCGATCCGTTCCTCCTGGGACGCCGGCGCCACCTGGGACAGCGTGGACCGGGCCACGGTCGTCACCCGCGACTGGTCCGGCTACTCCGACATGGCGGCCCTCGACGGCACGACGGTGGGGCTGCTGTACGAGGGGGGTGCCGCCGACGCCCGCGACGAGATCCGCTTCGCCCGGTTCGGCACCGACTGGCTCCGGGCCCGGCGCGGCGCCGACCCCACCACCCCCGACCTCGCGCCGGGCGCCCGGCCCGCCGCCGTACTGGGCGGGGCCGGTACGGCGGCGGACGGCGCGGTCGGCGGCGCGGTCGCCTTCGACGGCGCCGACGACGAGGTGCGGCTGCCGTACCGGGAGGGGCTGCGGCTCGGGGACGGCGACTTCACCGTGTCGCTCTGGTTCCGGTACACGGCGAAGACCGGTGAGCAGCCGCTGCTGTGGATGGGCGGGACCGGCACCGAGCGGCCCCAGGTGTGGCTGCGCGCCGAGCCCGCGCAGGACAGGGTGAGCGGGCTGATGACCGCGCGGGAGGGCGCGGCGGCGCCCCGGTCGGCGTACGTACGCGCCACCGGCGCGCACAACGACGGCCGCTGGCACCGGCTGGTGCTGCGCCGGGGCGGCGGGCACCTGACCCTGTTCCTCGACGGGAAGAAGACCGAGGCGCCCCACGTGCCGGGCTCGGTCAGCCGCGACTCGGCCTTCGGCGTGCACGTGGGCGCCCGGATGGACGGGCGGGCGCGGCTCACCGGTGCGCTGGACGACGTACGGGTGTGGCGGCGGGCGCTGAGCGACGGCGAGGCCGGCGCTGTCCAGCCACCCACCGGGGACAGCGTGTTGCGGCTGCCGCTGGATTGGGTGGACGCCCCCTAACGGATGCCGGCGCCGGTGGGTATCGGCGGGTCAGCGGTGTCGTCCTCGGGCAGCGGGTCGTGCGAGCGGCGCTTGGCGATGACCGCGCAGACCATCAGCTGCATCTGGTGGAAGAGCATCAGCGGCAGCACGGCCAGCGAGGCGTGCGCGCCGAAGAGCACGCTGGCCATCGGCAGCCCGGAGGCCAGGGACTTCTTCGAACCGGCGAACTGGATCGCGATCCGGTCCCCCCGCCCGAACCGCAGCGCCTTGGCGCCGTACCAGGTCAGCGCCAGCATCACGGCGAGCAGCACCGCCTCCACCGCCAGCAGCCCGGCCAGCCGGACGGGGCTGACCTGGTGCCAGACGCCCCGCACCATGCCCTCGCTGAACGCCGTGTAGACGACGAGCAGGATCGAACCGCGGTCGACGAACCCGAGCGCCTTCCTGTGCCGGGTGACGAAACCTCCGATCCAGCGCCGCAGCAGCTGCCCCGCGACGAACGGCACCAGCAGCTGGAGCACGATCTTCACCACCGAGCCGGCGGAGAACCCGCCGCCCGTACTGCCCAGCAGACCGGCGGCGAGCAGCGGCGTGGCGACGATGCCGACGAGGGAGGAGAAGGAGCCCGCACAGATCGCGGCGGGCACGTTGCCGCGGGCGATGGAGGTGAAGGCGATCGACGACTGGATGGTGGAGGGGACCAGGGTGCAAAAGAGCAGGCCCTGGTACAGCGGCTCGGTCAGGAAGACGGGGACGAGTCCGCGGGCCGCCAGCCCGAGCAGGGGGAAGACGGCGAAGGTGCAGGCCAGGACGGTGACGTGGAGCCGCCAGTGCTTGAGTCCGTCCATCGCCTCACGGGTGGAGAGCCGGGCGCCGTAGAGGAAGAAGAGGAACGCGATCGCGGCCGTGGCGGCGCCGTCGGCGACGTCGGCCGACGTCCCGCGGGCCGGCAGCAGCGCCGCGAGGCCCACCGTGCCCAGCAGCAGGAGGACGTACGGGTCGATCGGCATCCAGCGCGGCCGACGCAGGCGTTTCACGGTGCTCCACTTGCTCATGTCGCTTCTTCGGTCCCCGGGCACGGGGACACGGGTCCCCGCTCCATCCTGCTCCCTCACCCGGCGATCGGGAATCCGGTACACCGCACTGACTGTCATCGCGTTCCGCAATAACGTGGGGGCCATGTACGACCCTTCCCAGCTGCGGACCTTCCTCTCGGTCGCCCAGACGCTCAGCTTCACGCAGGCCGCGCGGCGGCTCGGGCTGCGCCAGTCGACGGTGAGCCAGCACGTGCGGCGCCTGGAGGACGCGACCGGGCGGCCGCTGTTCACCCGGGACACGCACTCGGTGGAGCTGACCGAGGACGGCGAGGCGATGCTCGGCTTCGCGCGCCGCATCCTGGAGGTGCACGAGCAGGCGACGGCGTTCTTCACCGGCACCCGGCTGCGCGGGCGGCTGCGGTTCGGCGCGTCGGAGGACTTCGTGCTCACCCGGCTCCCGGAGATCCTGGAGGGCTTCCGGCACGACCACCCCGAGGTCGACCTGGAGCTGACGGTGGAGCTGTCCGGCACGCTGCACGCACAGCTGGCCGCCGGGAGGCTGGACCTGGTGCTGGCCAAGCGGCGGCCCGAGGACCGGCGGGGCGAGCTGGTCTGGCACGACCGGCTGGTGTGGATCGGCGCCGAGCGGCTGCGCCTGGACCCCGGCCGCCCGGTGCCGCTGATCGTCTACCCGCCGCCCGGCATCACCCGCGCCCTCGCGATGGAGGCGCTCCAGCGCCAGGGCCGCGCATGGCGGGTGGCGTGCACCAGCGGCAGCCTCAACGGCCTGATCGCGGCGGCCCGCGCGGGCCTCGGCGTGATGGCGCACTCCCGGGGTCTGATCCCGCCCGGCCTGGTACGGGTGCCGGACCGGGCGGGACTGCCGGAGCTGGGCCGTGTCGACTTCGTCCTGGTTGCCGGAGAGCGACGCACCTCCGCCCAGGACGCGGCGGACGCGCTGGCCGCGGCGATCCTGGCGAGCGGCGACCGGCTGCACACCGTCAGGACGCGGGGCGCGGGTGGATGAGCTGCTTGACCCGGCGCGGGAACGGTGACGCCTCCACGTGCCGCACCCCCTCCAGGTGGCCGAGCGGGCCGCTCGGGTAGGCGTAGAGGCCGGCGGTGCCACGGGTGACGGCGGTGGCGACCCGGACCAGGCGCTGCGCGCCGCCTTCGCCTCCGGCCTGAACGCCGCGGCGGCGATGCCCGGGGCGGTGGCCGCGGTCGCCGGGGTCCTGGTCCTGGCCCTCGCCGGGAACCGCCGTTCCGCGTCCGGGGGCGGCGCCCCCGCGCCCCTGCGGACGCGGGCCGGCGCGGGGCGGTGAGGTCCGGGGCGGGCGGTGTGCGGGCGGCCGCGGGCACGTCGTGGTCGCCCGCGCCCCTCGGGGGCGCGGGGAAGCGCGCGACCAGCCACCGTCCCCGCCCGCAGCCGCCCGCCCGCCGCTCCGTACAGATTCGGTGGAGATTACGGCCGCCACGCTTACTCAACCGTCAGGAACGCGCCCGGCCCTTCCCCCTCTGCGGGGGATTCTCCCCGCCGCACCCCGCCGCATCCCCCTCCCAGGCCCTCCCAGGTCCTCCCGGCCCCTCCCGGGGTGGGGTAGCTTTCACCGCGCTGCGCGGGGCGTCACGAGGAACGGGAGCGGGGTTTGCGCGAGTTCACGAGCCCTCCGGCGGCACTGCCGCCGCCGGTGGGCGGGCTGGCCGACGCGGTCTTCCGCAATGCCCGGGAGGACCCGGGGCACATCGCGCTGGGCCGCAAGGACGCGGCGGGCCGGTGGCGGGACGTGACCTCCGCCGAGTTCCGCGACGAGGTGCTGGCGCTCGCCAAGGGGCTGCTCGCCCGGGGCGTCCGGTTCGGCGACCGGGTCGCCGTCATGTCCCGCACCCGCTACGAGTGGACGCTGTTCGACTTCGCCCTGTGGACGATCGGCGCGCAGGTCGTGCCGGTCTACCCCACCTCCTCGGCCGAGCAGTGCCTCTGGATGCTCCGCGACGCCGAGGTCAGCGCCGCCGTCGTGGAGCACGAGGACCACGCGATGACCCTCGCCACCGTCATCGACCGGCTGCCTGACCTGCGCCGGCTGTGGCAGCTCGACGCCGGCGTGGTGCGGGAGCTGTACGAGGCCGGCGCCCACCTCGACGACGAGGTGGTGCACCGGCACCGCCAGGCGGTCACCCCGGAGACGGTGGCCACCGTCATCTACACCTCCGGCACCACCGGCCGCCCCAAGGGCTGCGTGCTCAGCCACGGCAACTTCATGTACGAGGCGGACACCGTCATCGGCCGCTGGGAGCCGGTGTTCCGCTCCCGCGAGGGCGACGAGGCCGCCACCCTGCTCTTCCTGCCCCTCGCCCACGTCTTCGGCCGGATGGTGGAGGTCGCCGCGGTCCGCGGCCGGGTCCGCTTCGGCCACCAGCCGCAGCTCAACGCGGCGGCCCTGCTGCCGGACCTGGCCGCCTTCCGGCCGACGTTCGTCCTGGCCGTGCCGTACATCTTCGAGAAGGTGTTCGACGCCGCCCGGCGCAAGGCCGAGCGGGAGGGCCGGGCGGGCGCGTTCGAGAAGGCCGTCGACGTGGCGGTGAGGTACGCGGAGGCCCTGGAGGCGAAGGCGTGGGGCCAGGGCCCCGGACCGTCGGCGGCGCTGCGCGTGCGCCACCAGCTCTTCGACAGGCTCGTCTACGCCCAGGTGCGGGCCGCGCTGGGCGGGCGCCTGCGCAACGCCGTGTCCGGCGGCAGCGCGATGGACCGGCGGCTCGGCCTGTTCTTCGCGGGCGCCGGAGTGCGCATCCACGAGGGGTACGGCCTGACCGAGTCGACGGCGGCGGCCACCGCCAACCCGCCCGAGCGCACCCGCTACGGCACGGTCGGCCAGCCGGTCCCCGGCGTCACCGTGCGCGTCGCGGACGACGGCGAGATCTGGCTGCGCGGCGACAACGTCTTCCAGGGCTACCTCAACGACCCCGAGGCCACCGACGAGGCACTGCGCGACGGCTGGCTGGCCACCGGCGACCTGGGCCTGCTCGACGAGGACGGCTGCCTCACCATCACCGGCCGCAAGAAGGAGATCCTGGTGACCTCCAGCGGCAAGAGCGTGTCCCCCGGGGTGCTGGAGGAGCGGGTCCGCGACCATCCGCTGGTCTGCCAGTGCGTCGTGGTCGGCAACGACCGTCCCTACGTCGCCGCCCTGGTCACCCTCGACCAGGAGGCCGTCGAACACTGGCTGGCGATGCGCGACAAGCCCCGGACGGCCCTGGCCGACCTGGTGCGCGACCCCGACCTGGAGGCCGAGGTGCGACGCGCGGTGGTCGCCGCCAACACGCTCGTCTCCCAGGCCGAGTCCGTGCGCGCCTTCCGCATCCTGGCCCGGCCGTTCACCGAGGAGCAGGGTCTGCTCACCCCGTCGCTCAAGCTGAAGCGCAAGGCCATCGAACAGGCGTACCAGGCCGAGGTGGACGCCCTGTACCGGGTGTGAAGCAAGGTCCCGCCCGTTTTTCCCGCATCAGGAATGCGCGCGGCCTCGTGATCGTTGACCATGGGAGCACCACGTCACCACAAACGAAGGATCAACAGCCCGTGAGCAGCCAGGTCCCCCCGATCACCCTGAACAACGGCGTCGAGATGCCCCAGCTGGGCTTCGGTGTCTGGCAGGTACCGGACGACGAGGCCGAGACCGCCGTGGCGACGGCCCTGCAGGCCGGGTACCGCAGCATCGACACGGCGGCGATCTACGGCAACGAGAGGGGCACCGGCAAGGCCATCGCGGCCTCCGGCCTCCCGCGTGAGGACCTCTTCGTCACCACCAAGCTCTGGAACAGCGAGCAGGGGTACGACTCCACCCTGCGCGCCTTCGACACCTCCCTGTCCAAGCTCGGCCTGGAGTACGTCGACCTGTACCTGATCCACTGGCCCATGCCGGAGCGGGGCACCTACGTCGACACCTACAAGGCGTTCGAGAAGATCCTGGCCGACGGCCGGGCGCGGGCCATCGGCGTCTCCAACTTCCAGCCGGAGCACCTGGAGCGGCTGATCGGCGAGACGTCGGTCATCCCGGCGGTCAACCAGATCGAGCTGCACCCGCACCTCCAGCAGCACGCCCTGCGCGAGTACCACGCGGAGCAGGGCATCGCCACGGAGGCGTGGTCGCCGCTCGGCTCCGGCAAGGGCCTCCTGGAGGTCCCGGCCATCGTCGCCATCGGCCAGAAGCACGGCCGCAGCCCGGCCCAGATCGTCCTGCGCTGGCACCTGCAGACCGGCAACATCGTGATCCCGAAGTCCGTGACGCCGTCCCGGATCAAGGAGAACATCGAGGTCTTCGACTTCAGCCTGGACGACGAGGACCTCGCGGCGATCAGCGCCCTCAACGAGGACCGGCGGGTGGGCCCCGACCCGGCGACGGTCAACGACTGACGCGCCGGCCGCTCTCCTCGCCGTTCTCGCGAGAAGGCCGCGGGGGGGGCGGCCGCCCGCGGGGCCGGCCCGCCCCCCCCGGGGCGGGGGGGGGGCCGGGGCGACGGCCCCCGCGGGGGGCCCGGGCCGGGCGGGGGGGGGGGGGGGGGGGGGGGGGGGGGGCGGCCGGGCCGCCCCCCCCCCCCCCCCCCCCCGGGGAGGGGGGAGGGAAGGGGATCAGGACAGCGGCGGGTACGCGTTCTGCATCAGCTGCTGGAACTGCGCGGAGAACCAGTGCCCGGAGAGCGGGGCGTTCGGCAGGGCGCCGGACATGTTGTTGTTGTTCCGCGGGTTGCCGGTGTACGTCGGGTCGCACATCCGGTCGAAGCCCTTGCCCTCGTCGTTCTCGATCTCCTCGCTGGCGCCGTCGGACTCGCCCGGGGGCTTCATCCAGACGTAGGCGTCGATCCCGGCGGCGGGGTTGGCCTGCGGACGCTCGCCGAGGCCGGCCCCGGACTGGTTGCACCAGTTGCCGAGGTGGATGCGGCGGTCGTAGCGGCCGCCGTCGACGTAGGTGTTGACGTCGGTCGTGGCACCGGGGCCGGTGGGCCGGGCCGAGCCGCCCCAGCCGTTGCGGGAGGTGTCGATCAGCATGCCGAGGTTGGAGTCGAAGCCGATCGAGACCAGCTTCTGCCGCATCGCCTGGGCGTAGGACAGCTCGTCGGTGTACCGGTTCCAGTCGATCCACTTGGACTGGCGCACGGAGGTGCCGTTCACGGTGTCGTCGATCGTGAAGTTCTCCTCCTTCAGCGCGCTGTAGTTGGCGGTGTTGACGATGAAGCCGTGCACGTCGTTCACGGTCGCGCCCTCGGTGGTCGCGGCGACCTTGAACAGGTCGGCGGAGGCGCCGAAGTTGTCGTCCCAGCCGAGCCAGCCGTGGTGTCCGGCGTCGATGTAGTTGTAGACGTTGGGGACGTCGCCCAGCTTGTTCAGGGCGTAGCCGACGCCCTTCTGGTAGTTGCCGTTGGCCTTCATCACGTCGCAGTTGGGCGTGGCGGTGGCCCGCGGCGTGGTGTTGGTGACCAGGTTGGGCAGCGAGTCGATCTCGACGGTGGTGACGATCCGCAGGGACGCGTACTTGGAGTCGGCGAGGATCGCGGCGATCGGGTCGATGTACTCGGTCTTGTACCGGTCGATCTCGGTCGGACCCAGCTCTCCGTTGGAGGCGAGGGCGGCGCAGTCGCGGCCGGGCAGGTTGTAGACGACGAGCTGGACGACCAGCTCGCCCGAGCCCTTCTGCGCCAGCGCCGCGTCCAGGTGGTCGCGCAGGCCCATCCCGCCGTTCACGCCCTCGATGGCGGCGATGCGGTCCAGCCACACGCCGGTCGGCTGGTTCGCGATGCGGCTGCCGCCCGGTTCGGCGGCGGCCTTGGCGGACCACTCCGGGTTCACGTACACCTTGGCGCCGTCGTACGGGTTGTTCACCCGGGCGGAGGGGCCCTCCGGGTCCGGGGGATCGGTCGGGGTCGTGCTGCCGTCGTCCACGTTGCAGGTCACCCCGTCCAGGGTGAAGGCGGCCGGGACGGCGTTGCTGCCGCTGTAGGAGGCCTGGAAGCCGAAGCTCACCGAACCGCCGGTGGACAGCGCGGCGTTGTAGGACTCGTTGGCCGCGGTGACGGCCGTACCGCTCTGGCTGATCTTCGCGTTCCAGCCGCTGGTCACCTTCTGGTTGCCGGCGTAGGACCACTTCAGGGACCAGCCGGACTTGGCGGCGCTGTTGTTGGTGACGGTGACCGCGGCGGTGAAGCCGGTGTCCCACTGGTTCTGCACCTTGTAGTCCACGGTGCACGGGACGGCCGCCGCGCCGACGTCCGGGGGTACGACGGCGTACGCCGCGCCGGAGGCCCCGGCGACGAGCGCGAGCGCGGCCAGTAACGCTGTTCTGCTACGGCTCATGGGTGCGGATGTCCTCTTCATCGAGTACCGACTGACGGAACCGCTCCCACTGGTGCCGAAGAAGTTAGCGCCAAGTGCCGGTAAAGAACAGAGGAGTCACCGACATTCCCTCAACTCGGCCCGTCGAACATTTTCGACTCTCCCCACACCTTGACCGCACTCACCCCTCTCCTCAACATGGGAGCGCTCCCACTGGTTCACAGCTTGTCGCTCCTCCCCCCTCGCCCCGAGCCGCAAGGAGGAACCAGCACCATGCACCGAGGACGAAGACGCCGCACCGCGCGGCGGTTGTGGACGGCCGCGCTGGCGGCCCTCTCCCTGCCGCTCGCCCTGGTGGGCACCGGCACGACCACCGCGCACGCCGCGGCGGTCCAGTGCAGCGTGGACTACAAGACGAACGACTGGGGGTCCGGTTTCACCGCCGAACTGACCCTCACCAACCGGGGCACCGAGGCCCTGGACGGCTGGACCCTGACGTACGGCTACACCGGCAACCAGAAGCTGACCAACGGCTGGAACGGCACCTGGTCGCAGTCCGGGTCGACGGTGACGGTGACCAACGCCGCGTACAACGCTCGCATAGGCGCCGGCGCCGCCGTCACCACCGGCGCCCAGTTCACCTACAGCGGCACCAACACCGCGCCCACCTCGTTCTCGGTCAACGGCACCCCGTGCGCCGGCGCCCACCAGCCGCCGATCACCGTGCTGACCAGCCCGGCGCCGGGTGCCGTGTACAGCCAGGGCACGGCGGTGCCGCTGGCGGCCACCGCCGCCGCGGCCGACGACGCCACCGTCACCAAGGTGGAGTTCTACGACGACACCACCCTGCTGGGCACCGACACCACCGCGCCCTACACCCACTCCGCCACCGGTTTGACCGTGGGCAGTCATTCGCTGGTGGCGAAGGCGTACGACAGCCTGGGCGCGTCGGGCGCCTCCACCCCGGTCGGCATCACCGTCGCGGCCGGCCCCACCGTCGTCGCCACCCCCGCCCAACTAGGAGTCCAGCAGGGCGAGTCGGGAACGTACGACGTGAAGCTGTCCACGCAGCCGGCGGCGAACGTGACGGTGACGACCACCCGGGCCAGTGGCAACACGGGCCTGTCGGTGACCGGCGGGGCGACCCTCACCTTCACCCCGTCGAACTGGAACACCGCGCAGCGGGTGACCATCGGCGCGGACGCCTCCGGCACCGGCTCGGCGGTCTTCGAGTCGACGGCCCCCGGTCACGGCAAGGCGACGGTCACCGTCACCCAGCTCGCGGCCGCCACGGAGTACGACGCGCGCTTCCTGGAGCTGTACGGGAAGATCACCGACCCGGCGAACGGCTACTTCTCCCCCGAGGGGATCCCGTACCACTCGGTGGAGACGCTGATCGTCGAGGCGCCCGACCACGGCCACGAGACCACCTCGGAGGCGTACAGCTACCTGCTGTGGCTCCAGGCCATGTACGGCAAGGTGACCGGTGACTGGACCCGGTTCAACGGCGCCTGGGAGATCATGGAGAAGTACATGATCCCCACCCACGCCGACCAGCCGACCAACTCCTCGTACAACGCGTCCAAGCCGGCCACCTACGCGCCCGAGCTGGACACGCCGCAGGAGTACCCGGCGAAGCTGGACTCCGGTGTCTCCGTCGGCCCGGACCCGATCGCCGGTGAGCTGAAATCGGCGTACGGCACGGACGACGTGTACGGCATGCACTGGCTCCAGGACGTCGACAACACCTACGGCTACGGCAACTCGCCCGGCACCTGCGAGGCGGGCCCGTCGGACACCGGGCCGTCGTACATCAACACCTTCCAGCGCGGCGCGCAGGAGTCGGTGTGGGAGACGGTGCCGCAGCCCACCTGCGACGCCTTCAAGTACGGCGGGAAGAACGGGTACCTGGACCTGTTCACCGGTGACGCCTCCTACGCCAAGCAGTGGAAGTTCACCAACGCCCCGGACGCCGACGCGCGCGCCGTGCAGGCCGCGTACTGGGCGAACGTCTGGGCCGGGCAGCAGGGCAAGAAGTCGGAGATCTCCGGGACCGTCTCGAAGGCCGCCAAGATGGGCGACTACCTGCGGTACGCGATGTTCGACAAGTACTTCAAGAAGGTCGGCAACTGCGTGGGACCGACCAGCTGCCCGGCGGGCACCGGCAAGGACTCCTCGCACTACCTGCTGTCCTGGTACTACGCCTGGGGCGGCGCGGTGGACACCTCGGCGGGCTGGGCCTGGCGCATCGGCTCCAGCCACACCCACGGCGGCTACCAGAACCCCCTGGCCGCCTACGCCCTCAGCTCCTACGCCGACCTGAAGCCGAAGTCGGCGACGGGTGCGGCGGACTGGGCCAAGTCCCTCGACCGGCAGCTGGAGTTCTACCGCTGGCTGCAGTCGGACGAGGGTGCCATCGCGGGCGGCGCGACCAACAGCTGGCAGGGCCGGTACGCGACCCCGCCGGCCGGGACGCCGACGTTCTACGGCATGTACTACGACGAACAGCCGGTGTACCACGACCCGCCGTCCAACCAGTGGTTCGGCTTCCAGGCGTGGTCCATGGAGCGGGTCGCCGAGTACTACCAGCAGAGCGGTGACGCCGAGGCCAAGGCGGTCCTGGACAAGTGGGTCGACTGGGCGCTGTCGGAGACCACGGTCAACCCGGACGGCAGCTTCCGCATCCCCTCCACGCTCCAGTGGTCGGGTGCGCCCGACACCTGGAACGCCTCCTCCCCCGGTGCCAACAGCGGCCTGCACGTCACGGTCGCCGACTACACCGACGACGTCGGGGTGGCCGCCGCGTACGCCAAGACCCTGACGTACTACGCCGACCGCTCCGGTGACGCGGAGGCCGCCTCGACGGCGAAGGCGCTGCTGGACGGCATGTGGGAGAACGACCAGGACGCGCTCGGCATCGCCGTCCCGGAGACCCGCGCCGACTACAACCGCTTCGACGACGCCGTGTACGTCCCGAGCGGCTGGACCGGCACCATGCCCAACGGCGACACGATCGACTCGTCGTCCACCTTCGAGTCGATCCGCTCCTTCTACGAGGACGACCCGAACTGGTCGAAGGTCGAGAGCTACCTGGCGGGCGGTGCCGCGCCCACGTTCACGTACCACCGGTTCTGGGCCCAGGCGGACATCGCCCTCGCCATGGGCTCGTACGCGGAGCTCCTCGAATAAGTCCCCGCTGAAAGTTCCGCGTACCGCGCCGGGCGGCTCCCCTCCGCATCGGGGGCCGCCCGGTCGTCGTCTCCCCCTGATGAAAGGGACGGTCCCCCACCGTGCGCAGAACCCGCATCCTCACCGCCGCGCTGGCGCTCGCGGCCGGGCTGCTGACCGGCGGTCCGCCCGCCGCGCTGGCCGCCCAGACGCCGCGGGCGGCCGTCGCCGCCGACACCTACACCTGGAAGAACGCCCGGATCGACGGCGGCGGCTTCGTCCCCGGCATCGTCTTCAACCGCACCGAGCAGGACCTCGCCTACGCCCGCACCGACATCGGCGGCGCCTACCGCTGGCAGGAGGCGACCCGTACCTGGACGCCGCTGCTCGACCACGTCGGCTGGGACGACTGGGGACACACCGGTGTCGTCAGCATCGCCTCCGACTCCGTCGACCCCGACCGGGTGTACGCGGCGGTCGGCACGTACACCAACAGCTGGGACCCGGGCAACGGCGCGGTCCTGCGCTCCGCCGACCGGGGCGCGAGCTGGCACAGGACGGACCTGCCGTTCAAGCTGGGCGGCAACATGCCGGGCCGGGGCATGGGCGAACGCCTGGCCGTCGACCCGCACGACAACGACGTGCTGTACCTGGGCGCGCCCAGCGGCAAGGGCCTGTGGCGGTCGACCGACGCCGGCGTCACCTGGTCCCAGGTGACCGCGTTCCCCAACCCCGGGAACTACGCCCAGGACCCGAGCGACACCAGCGGCTACGCCTCCGACAACCAGGGCATCACCTGGGTCACCTTCGACGAGTCGACGGGCACGGCCGGTTCGCCGACGAAGACGGTCTACGTCGGCGTCGCCGACAAGGAGAACGCCGTCTACCGTTCGACGGACGCGGGCGCGACCTGGCAGCGGATCGCCGGCCAGCCGACCGGGTACCTCGCCCACAAGGGCGTCCTGGACGCCGAGAACGGCTACCTCTACCTGGCCTACAGCGACACGGGCGGCCCCTACGACGGCGGCAAGGGCCGGCTGTACCGGTACGCGACGGCGACCGGCGCCTGGAGCGACATCAGCCCGGTCGCGGAGGCCGACACCTACTACGGGTTCAGCGGCCTGACCGTCGACCGTCAGCACCCCGGCACGGTGATGGCGACGGCGTACAGCTCCTGGTGGCCGGACACCCAGATCTTCCGCTCGACGGACAGCGGCGGCACGTGGACGCAGGCGTGGAGCTACACCTCGTACCCGAACCGCGAGAACCGCTACACGATGGACGTCTCGTCCTCGCCGTGGCTGACCTGGGGAGCGAATCCGACGCCGCCCGAACAGTCGCCGAAGCTGGGGTGGATGACGGAGTCGCTGGAGATCGACCCGTTCGACAGCGACCGGATGATGTACGGGACGGGCGCGACGGTCTACGGCACGGAGAACCTCACCGACTGGGACTCCGGGGGCGAGTTCACCATCACGCCGATGGTGCGGGGGCTGGAGGAGACGGCCGTCAACGACCTCGCCGCTCCCCCGTCGGGCGCCCCGCTGCTCAGCGCCCTCGGTGACATCGGCGGCTTCCGGCACACCAGTCTGACCGAGGTCCCGTCGATGATGTTCACCTCGCCCACCTTCACCTCCTCCACCAGCCTGGACTACGCGGAGTCCAACCCGGGCACCGTGGTGCGCGTCGGCAACCTGGACTCCGGTCCGCACATCGCCTTCTCCACGGACAACGGCGCCAACTGGTTCGGCGGCACCGACCCGTCGGGGGTGAGCGGCGGCGGCACGGTCGCGGCGGCGGCCGACGGGAGCCGGTTCGTGTGGAGCCCGGCCGGCACCGGTGTGCACCACACGACGGGCTTCGGCACGTCCTGGCAGGCGTCGAGCGGCATCCCGGCCGGCGCGGTCGTCGAGTCCGACCGGGTGGACCCGGACACCTTCTACGGTTTCAAGTCCGGGAAGTTCTACGTCAGCACGGACGGCGGCGCCACCTTCTCGGCGTCGGCGGCGACCGGCCTGCCGGGCGGGGACAGCGTGCGGTTCAAGGCGCTGCCCGGTGTGCGGGGGGACGTGTGGCTGGCGGGCGGCGCCGCGGACGGGGCGTACGGCCTGTGGCACTCCACCGACGGCGGCGCGAGCTTCACCAAGCTGTCGAACGTGGAGCAGGCCGACACCGTCGGCTTCGGCAAGGCGGCGCCGGGCGCCTCGTACCAGACGCTGTACACCAGCGCGAGGATCGGCGGGGTGCGCGGCGTCTTCCGCTCCACCGACCAGGGCGCCTCCTGGACCCGGATCAACGACGACGCCCACCAGTGGGGCTGGACGGGGGCGGCCATCACCGGCGACCCCCGGGTGTACGGGCGGGTGTACGTGGCGACCAACGGGCGGGGGATCGTCTACGGCGACACGTCCGCCACGGACCCCGGAACGGAGCCGGAGCCGGCGGGTGCCTGCGCGGTGACGTACACGGTCACCAACCAGTGGCCGGGCGGCTTCCAGGCGGACGTGAAGCTCACCAACACGGGGACGGCGGCCTGGAACGGCTGGGCGCTGAGCTGGTCCTTCCCGGGCGGGCAGAAGGTGAGCCGGATGTGGAACGCCGAGCACTCCGTGTCGGGGACCACGGTCACGGCGAGCAACGTCGGCTGGAACGGTGCCGTGGCGGCCGGTTCGTCGGTGGGGTTCGGCTTCACGGGTGAGGGGTCGGGCACCGACGCCGAACCGGCGTCCTTCTCCCTGGGCGGCGAGAGCTGCGCGGTCGGCTGAGCCGCGCGGGTGACGGGCGGGGCGTGCCCTCCGGCGGGAGCACGCCCCGCTCCCGGTCGCTCACCGCACGACGACCTCCTCGGCGAGCCACCGGGCGACGCCCTCGGGGTAGGGCGCCGGCAGCATCAGGACGAGGTGCCGGAAGCCGGCCTCCCTCGCCCGGCCGATCGTCTCCCGGGTGGGCGCGGGGTCGTCGTAGGAGACCGGCAGGGCGAGGGAGCGCGTGATCGTCGCCGGATCGCGGCCCAGGTCGGCGCAGTGGCGGTCCAGGATCGCGCCGCGCGCCACGGCGTCCTCGACGTCGTCGCCGGGGTAGTTCCAGATGTCGGCGTGCTCGGCGGCCACCCGCAGGGTGGCCGAGGCGCGTCCGCCGACGAGGACCGGCGGGTGCGGGCGCTGCACGGGCTTGGGGTTGCCGTACGCGCCGCTGAGCTTGACGTGGGCGCCGTCGAAGTCGAACGGCTCCGGCTCGGTCCACAGCCGCCGGATCACCGTGCACGCCTCGGCGAGGGCGCGCACGGCGTGCGCCCCGTCGTGATAGGGCAGGCCGTGCGCCTCGTACTCGCGCCGGGCCATCGGGATGTCGGGCCGGGAGCCGGCGCCGATGCCGAAGTCCAGGCGGCCCTGCGAGACGACGTCGACGGTCGCGGCGATCTTGGCCAGCACGGCGGGCGGACGGAACCGGTTGCTGGTCACCATCACCCCCAGCCGCAGCCGCCGGGTCTGCGCGGCGAGCGCCGCGAGCAGGGTCCAGCCCTCGTACGTCACTCCCTTCGGGTCGCCGTGGATCGGCAGCAGGTGGTCGAAGAGCCAGGCGTGTTCGATCTCGGGGACGGTGTCGGCCTCGCGCCAGACCCGCAGGATGTCCGCGTAGTCGACCTGCGAGGGGGCGGTCATGATGCCGAAGCGGGTGTCGTCGGTCGGTGCCGCCATGGCTACTTGCTCTCCAGGCGGCCCAGCGGCCGCGGGTCGGCCGCCAGTCCGGCGCGGGCCGCGTGCCAGGCGGTGTCGTCGAGGTCGAGGGCACCGCGCAGGTAGGCCAGGGTGAGGTGCTGGAGCAGGGCGACCCGCTCGGGGCTCTCGTCGGTGGTCTCGGTGTGCTCGTGCCCGACTATGCCGCCCAGCGAGTGCTCGGCGCCGAACAGGGTCAGCAGGGTCTTGTCTTTCGGGCTCAGCGCGTAGGCGTCGGTGAACCAGTCCGGGCCCCGCACGGAGAGCGCGGAGTCGTCGTGGTCGCCGGCGACCAGGAGGGCCGGGGTGGTCATCTCGTCGAAGGAGGGGTTCATGAAGGCGAAGTGCTCGGCCGCGAACGGGGTCAGGTCGGCGCCGCCGCGCCCGGGCAGGGCGAACAGGACGCCCGCCGTGACCCGCGGGTCGGACAGGTCCTCCCCGGGGACGCCGTCGGCGTCGAGGACCCTGGCCCCCAGCAGCATGCTCGCCGACTGGGCGCCCCAGGAGTGCCCGGCCACGGCGATCCGGCCGCGGTCGACCCGCCCGGCCAGGCCCGGGACGGCGGCCTCCAGGTCGGGGAGGTGGTCGATGACCCGCGTGAGGTCCTCGACGCGGGTGCGCCAGATCAGCGGGGTGCGGGGGTCGTCGGCGGGCAGCGCGAGGCGGCGGGAGTCGAGGTGGGTGGGGCGCAGGACGACGAAGCCGTGGGCGGCCCAGTGGTCGGCCAGCGGGGCGTAGCCGTCCAGCGAGCTGCCGTAGCCGTGCGAGAGGACCACGACCGGCAGGTCACGGCCGGTGACGGGGGCGGAGACCTGGACCTGGAGGTCGTCGCCGCGGCCGGGGGCGGGGAGTACGACGGGCTTCACGGAGACGACCGGGGAGGGGACGGTGGTCGGCTGGTACGCGGACATGGAGGTGCCTTTCGTGTACGTGAGGGGAGCGGACGCGGAGGCACGGCTTGGCGGCCGAGGCGTCCGTCCGGCATGATGGAACAAGCGGAACCTCGTTCCGTTAAAACGATACGGAACACTGTTCCGCTTTGCAAGGGGCGGTGGAGGGAGCGACGCGGTGAACGACGGCGAGCAGGGTGCGCAGCGCGCGACCCGGCCCAGGCGGGCGGACGCCCGGCGCAATCAGCGGACGCTGCTGGAGGCGGCCGCCGCGGTCTTCGTCAGGTCGGGCGTGGACGCGCCGGTCCGGGACATCGCGGCCGAGGCCGGCGTCGGCACGGGCACGGTCTACCGGCACTTCCCGACCCGCGCCGACCTCGTCGTCGCCGTCTACCGGCACCAGATCGAGGCGTGCGCCGAGGCCGGCCCGGCCCTGCTGGCAAGCTGCCCGACGCCGTACGAGGCCCTGGGGCGGTGGGTGGACCTCTTCGCCGACTTCCTGGTCACCAAGCACGGCCTCGCCGCCGTGCTGAACTCCGACGACCCCGCGTTCCAGGCGCTGCACGCCTCCTTCCTCGACCGGCTCGCCCCCGTGTGCGCCCGGCTGCTGTCGGCGGCCGAGGAGGCGGGCGAGATCGGCCCCGGCCTTGAGGCGTACACGCTGATGCGCGGCGTGGGGAACCTCTGCGTCGGCGCGGAGAGCGACGACCGCTACGACGCGCGCCGGATGGTCCGGCTGCTCGTCGCGGGGCTGCGGCAGCCCCACTGACCGCACCGGCCCCGCCCGTTTCGCCCTCGCGCAGCCCCCGGCCGCGCGGGCTCTCGCACACCTCCCCCGCGCTCTTGCAGCCGGTCTCACCCGCACTCGACCGTGGTGGTACAGGCAGGTTCGGGCCGACGAAGGGGCCTCATGCGGCGGCGGTGGGACGACGCGCTGGGCAGGCTGCTGGTGGCGCTGGCCGTACTGGCGGAGAGAGCGGCGGCGGGGCGGCGGGCGGGCCACCGCTGGAGACGGCTCCGGGACGACGCCGTGCGGGCGGCGCACGGCCGGGGCGTCGGCGTGGAGGCGCTCGCCGCCCGCCTCGGACCCGTCCGGAGCACGGTCGGCAAAGTGCTCAGGAAACCGCGGAACGGTCAGGACAGCGCGGAGGTCACCCCGTAGCGGCCGGACGGCAGCCGGTGGGAGGCGGCGCCGTCCGCGAAGCCCTGGTACTGGTACTCCACCCGGTCGACGCGGTCCGGCGGGGCGTGCCCGGCCCCGGCGCCCGCGGGACCGGGTCCGGGGCCGGGGCCGGCAGCCGCAGGGCCGCCGTGGTGGTCACCGACCGCCGGTCCCGTCGCGGACCGGCGGTCGGGCTCGGCTACGGCGTGTAGACCGTCGGCCGCGGCGCGGTCGCCATCCCGTCGCCGAGGAAGAAGCTCGGGTGCGGGGGCTGGTTGTAGGCGGTGTTCTGCCAGGCCAGACCGGTGCGGTACATCGTGTCGTGCAGCAGGGTCGTGATCTTCGTACTGGTCTCCACCGGCGTCGAGTAGATCCTCAGCGCCGTGTTGGAGCTGGTGCGCCAGACGACCTCCTCGCGCCAGTCGCCGAGGATGTCGCCGGAGAGCACCGGGGTCGCCTTGGTGCCGTTGTTGGAGGCGACGTCGGAGCCGGTGAGCAGGCGGGTGTCGGAGGAGGTGCCGTACTTGTCGATGTGGGTGCCGTCCAGGAGTTCGCGGACGGGGTCGCCGTCCCACCAGGACAGGAAGTTGACGGAGGACGGCTCGCGGCCCTTGGTGGCGCCGGCCTCGTCGCGGATGTAGGTGTCGGAGGCGGACCAGACCTCGGCGCCGTCGTTGCCGGCGTAGATGTCGCCGGCGACACCGCGGCCGTTGTCGCAGCAGGCGTCGAGCTTCCAGCGGACCGCGCCGCTCGCCGGGTCGAGGTAGACCTCGGCGGGCTGGGAGGTGGACTCGGAGACCTTGAAGTACTCCAGGCCCGAGGTGGAGGGGTCGAGGTCGCCCAGGTGCTGGGCGTCGCCGTGCCCGGTCTTCGCCGTCCACAGCCCGTTGCCGTTGTCGTCCACGGCCATCGAGCCGTACACGATCTCGTCCTTGCCGTCGTTGTCGACGTCCCCGACGGAGAGGCTGTGCGAGCCCTGGCCGTCGTAGCCCTTGCCGCTGTTGGTGGAGGAGCTGGTGTCGAAGGTCCAGCGGCGGGTGAAGGCGCCGCCCCGCCAGTCCCAGGCGGCGATCACGCTGCGGGTGTAGTAGCCGCGGGCCATGATGAGGGAGGGGCGGGCGCCGTCCAGGTAGGCCGTGCCGGCCAGGAAGCGGTCGACGCGGTTGCCGTAGGAGTCGCCCCAGGAGGAGACGGTGCCGCGGGCCGGGACGTAGTCGACGGTGCCCATCGCCTTGCCGGTCTGGCCGTTGAACATGGTCAGGTACTCGGGGCCGGACAGGACGTACCCGGAGGAGTTGCGGTAGTCGGCCGAGGAGCTGCCGATCACCGCGCCGGTGCCGTCGGTCGTGCCGTCGGCGGTCTTCATGGCGACCTCGGCCTTGCCGTCGCCGTCGTAGTCGTACACCTGGAACTGGGTGTAGTGGGCGCCGGAGCGGATGTTCTTGCCGAGGTCGATCCGCCACAGCCGGGTGCCGTCGAGCTTGATCCCGTCGACGACCGTGTTGCCGGTGTACCCGGACTGGGAGTTGTCCTTGGCGTTGGTGGGCTGCCACTTCAGGACGATGTCCAGGGCGCCGTCGCCGTCGAGGTCGCCGACGGAGGCGTCGTTGGCCTCGTAGGTGTAGGCGACGCCGTCGGGGGTGGTGCCGCCGGACGGCGGGGAGATCGGGACGTCCTTGTAGCCGGCGCGGAACTGGACCGCGTGCACCGAGTCGGCCTGTTCGACGCCGTTCACGACGGCGCGGACGGTGTAGTCGGCCTGCTCCGGGGCGCCGGAGTGGAAGTAGTTCGTCGAGCCGGTGACCGGGCTGGAGTTGACCTTCGTACCGGCCCGGTAGACGTTGAAGGACACGTCGTTCGGGTCGGTGCCGAGCCAGCGCCAGCTGACCAGGTTGCCGGCCGAGGTGTGGACGCTGACCACGCCCCGGTCCAGCGCCTCGACCTGCCGGGCGGTCGCGGCGTCGGCGGTGTCGGCGGTGAGCGTGGTCAGCCCGGCGCCGGCCAGGGCCAGGGCCGCGGCGAGGGCGGGGACGAGGACGCGGGCGCGGTGTCTGCCGCGCCGGTGCGGGTGCGGGTGCTTCATGGGGACTGCCTCCTGAGGGGGCCGGGAGGGGGTGCTCCCGGTGTTTGCCTCTCAGTCGCCGCCGGTGGTACGGAAGTTGCCGAGTCGTTTCCGGCGGCGACGGCGCGCCGTCGCCGACCGGGGCGGCGCCCCGCCGGTCAGGGCTTCCTGAACGCCAGCAGCGTGAACACCGGGTCGGGCCGGGGCCGGTCCTGGTCGGGCAGGGCGGCGAGGCGGTCGGCGAAACGGTCGGCGAGCGGACCGTCCGGCGGGAGCGTCATGAACCAGCCGCGCCGCAGGTCCGCGATGGTGCCGCGGGGGCTGCGGCCCTGGCCCAGGCCGGTGAAGCGGGCCCGCCCGGCCGGGAGCAGCCCGTGCTCGCGGGCGTACGCCCCGACCACCCCGGCGGCGTCCCGGACGGGGCTGGGCGGGCGGGCGGCGAGGACGGCGTCGATGTCACTGCCCACGTTGTGCGAGGGACCCTTGTCGACCGTGGTCACGTACACGCCGCCGGGCCGCAGCACCCGGGCGCACTCCCCGACGATGGTCCGCGCATCACCGTCGGTGCCGGCCAGGTGGAGCAGCCACACGCTGCTCACCGCGTCGAACGACCCGGCGGCGAACGGCAGCCGGCGGCCGTCGGCGCGCACCACCGCGCCCGGCAGCCGGGCCGCGGCCCGCCGGAGCATGGCGGGGGCGAGGTCCACGCCGGTCACCCGCAGGCCCGCGCGGGCCCGCGCCAGGCGCCGGGTGACGATCCCGGTGCCGCAGGCCGCGTCGAGCAGGCTGCGCGCACCGGCCGGGACCAGGCTCAGCAACGCCTCGGCAGCGGCGGCGGCCCTGGGCTCGCCGCCGCGCGCGGCGTCGTACCGCTCCGCTTCCTTGTCGTAGTCCAGCACGTACGTCAGTGTGCCCCGTGGGCCCCGGCCAGATCCTCCACCCGGCGGGCCAGCTCGAAGTCCTTCTCCGTCACCGCGCCGCCCGCGCTGTGCGTGTGCACGCTGAGCGACACCGTGTCGTAGCCCAGGGTCAGGTCGGAGTGGTGGTCGAGTTCCTCCTGGACCCGGGCGATGTGCACGACCATCGCGGTGGCCGCGGTGTGCGAGGCGAGCCGGTAGGAGCGGACGATGCGGTCGCCGTCGAGCGACCACCCCGGCAGTCCGGTCAGCCGGTCCTCGATGTCCTGGTGCGACAGCGGCTCGACGGACATGGGCCGCGCTCCTTCCTGGGGCCGGACGGGTCTCCCGCCCAGCCTGCCACAGCCCCCGCCGCCGGACCTCCCTTGTGGGACGGGCCGGGGGACGTGAAAGAATGGTGAAGTACTTCGGCGCGTTGGAGGGGCGTGGCGTGAGTGACCGTAGGCCCGCGCCCACCGTGGGTCAGGTGGTGCTGGGGAAGCGGCTCCAGGAGCTGCGGGAGAGGTCCGGGCTGAGCCGCGAGGCCGCCGCGAAGGTCCTGCGGGTGGCTCCGGCCACCGTACGGCGGATGGAGACGGCCGAGGTCGCGCTGAAGATCCCGTACGTCCAGATCCTGCTGAACGCGTACGGGGTGCCCGACGGCGAGGTGTCGTCCTTCGTCGACCTCGCGGAGGACGCGAACCGGCCCGGCTGGTGGCAGCGGTACCACGACGTGCTGCCCGAGTGGTTCAGCCTGTACGTGAGCCTGGAGGGCTCCGCCCGCATCATCCGGTCCTACGAGCCGCACTTCGTGCCGGGACTGCTGCAGACCGAGGCGTACGCGCGGGCCGTGCTGGAGAGCGGGACCGTCGGCAACAGCTCCGCCGAGGGGGCCGTCGAGCGGCACGTGGCGCTGCGCATGGAGCGGCAGGCGCTGCTGGAGCGAGAGCAGCCGCCGCACCTGTGGGTGGTCATGGACGAGACGGTGCTGCGCCGCCCGGTCAGCGTCGACGGCCACGTCATGCGCGAACAGCTCGACAAGCTGCTGGACTTCGCCGGCCGGGAGCGGGTGACCCTCCAGGTCGCCGAGTTCGCCACCGGCCCGCACCCGGGGACGTACGCGCCGTTCACGCTGTTCCGGTTCGCGGAGCCGGAGCTGCCCGACATGGTCTTCACCGAGTACCTGACCGGCGCCCTGTACCTGGACTCCCGGGACGAGGTCTCCACCCACCTGGAGGTGCTGGACCACATGACGGCGCTGGCCGCCTCGGCCCAGCGCACCCAGAAGATCCTGCGCGAGTACCGCGAGCGCTACTGACCGGACCGCCACGCCCGCGGGCCGGGCCCCGAGCCCCCACCCACCGTCGCTTCCCGAGGAGACCGCCGCGCATGACCCGACCCGACGCCGCGCCCGCCATCGACACCAGCCGGCCGCACCCCGCCCGCGTGTACGACTGGTGGCTGGGCGGCAAGGACAACTACCCGGTGGACGAGGAACTGGCCCGCAGGATCCTCGCCGCCGACGAGACGGCGGTGCGCGGCGCCCGCGCCAACCGCCGGTTCATGCACCGCGCGGTCCGCACGGCCGCCCGGGCCGGCATCCGGCAGTTCCTCGACATCGGCACCGGCATCCCGACCCAGCCGAACCTGCACCAGGTGGCGCAGGACGTCGCGCCCGAGTGCCGGGTGGTCTACGCGGACAACGACCCGATCGTGCTGCGGCACGCCGAGGCGCTGCTGCACGGCTGTGCCGAGGGCTCCACCGACTACGTCCACGCCGACGTCCGTGACCCGGAGACGGTCCTGGGGGCGGCGGGCGAGTCCCTGGACCTCGGCCGGCCCGTCGCCCTGTCGCTGGTGGCGCTGACCCACTACCTCGGTGACGCGGCCGACGGCGACGACGCGCACGGCCTGCTGAAGCGGTACGTCGACGCCCTCGCGCCGGGCAGCTTCCTGATCCTGTCGCAGGTCACCGCGGACCTGAACCCGGAGGCCGTCGGCAAGGCCGCCGCCCTGTTCGCCCGCAGCGGCACGCCCTTCTACCCGCGTCCGCTGACCGAGTTCGCGCGGTTCTTCGAGGGGCTGGAGCTGCTGGGTCCCGGCGTGATTCCGGTGACCGGCTGGCGCCCGGAGCCGGAGGACGTGGCGGCGCAGGAGGAGGGCATCGTGCCGGTGTACGCGGGGGTGGCCCGCAAGCCCTGACGCCGTCGGAGCCGCCCCGCCGGGGGCACCCGCACGGGCGCCGTGGACGGGCGCGCTCCCCCGCCCGGGTCCGTGTGCCGGGGCCGGGGCCGGGCGGGGATGCGCGTCGCCCGGTCCGGCGGTGCCGTACCAGGCGACGGCGCCCTGTCCGACGTACCCGGACGGCGGCCCGCGGGCCCGGCCGCCGCTGCCGCGGGAAGCCGCGCCGCGACCGCGGGGGTCCACCGGCCACGCGGCGGTGACGGCCGCACCGGCCCTCCGGGCCCGCTGCGCCCGGGTGTCCGGCCTCGGCACGCCGTACGCGTGCGTCCTGGCCGCGGTGTGCGCCACCCGGCCGTCCGCCACCGCCCGAGCCCGCCACCGCCCGAGCCCGCCACCGGCCTCCGCGCTCGGGGCCGCGCCGCACACTCCGGGCGACGGCGACGGCGACGGCGACAACGGGGACGGCAACGGCGGCGGGGACGACGGCGGCGGCGGAACGCGGGCGCCGTCGCCCGCTATCTGCCGACGGCGTACCCCTGCATCATGCGCGGGTTCGCCGCCGCCGACAGCACGCCCGTCTCCGGGTCGCGGGCGACCGCGCACAGCCGCCCCTCCGACCAGGGGCCACCGACCGTGACACGGTGCCCGCGGCGGCGCAGGCCGGCGATCACGCCGTCGTCGAAGCGGGACTCCACGGTGACCGAGCCCGGGTCCATGAGACGCGGGTAGAACGACGACGGGAAGCCCTCGGTGTGCCAGTTCGGGGCGTCTGTCGCGCCCTGCAGGTCGTAGCCGCCGCGGAACTTCTCGCGCAGGGCCACGGCGAGCAGGAAGTGCAGGCTCCACTGGTCCTGCTGGTCGCCGCCGGGGGTGCCGAAGGCGAGCACCGGCACCCCGTCGCGCAGGGCCAGGGAGGGGGTGAGGGTGGTGCGGGGGCGGCGGCCGGGGGTCAGGGAGTTCGGCAGTCCGGGCTCCAGCCAGGTCATCTGGAGCCGGGTGCCCAGCGGGAAGCCGAGGGCGGGGACGACGGGGTTGGACTGCAGCCAGCCGCCGCTGGGCGTCGCGGAGACCATGTTGCCGTGCCGGTCGACGATGTCGAGGTGGCAGGTGTCGCCGCGGGTGGCGCCGTCCCGGGCGACGGTCGGCTCCCCCGCGCCCGGCGCCACGGCCACGCTCGGGTCCGCGTCCGGCGAGGCGGCCGCCGGCAACCGGGGCGTACGCCCGTCGGGGCTGCCGGGCCGCAGCTCGTACGAGGCGTGCCGGGCGTCGACCAGCGCCCGCCGCCCCGCGCTGTACTCGGGCGACAGCAGCGTGCGCAGGGGTACGTCGGCGCCCTCGGCGTCGCCGTACCAGGCCTCCCGGTCGGCCATCGCCAGCTTGGTGCCCTCGACCAGGGTGTGCACGTACGCGGCGCTCCCGTACGCCGCCCCGCTGCCCGGTGTACCGAAGTCGTCGTCCAGCAGGGCGAGTTGCTGGAGCAGGACCGGCCCCTGGCTCCAGGGGCCGGCCTTGGCGACGGTCCAGCCGTTCCAGGTGTGGGTGACCGGTTCCTCGTAGTGCGCGGCGTATCCGGCGAGGTCGTCGCCGGTGAGAGTGCCCGCGTGCCGCCGGCCGGAGGTGTCCATGACGGGCCGGGCGGCGAAGCCGGCGAGCTCCTCGGCGACGAAGCCCTCCCGCCAGGTGCGGCGGGCCGCCTCGATCTCCGCTTCCCGGCGTTCGGGGCCGACGGCGCCCGCGGCGGTGGCCCGCGCCTCGGTGAGCAGCCGCCGCCAGGTCGCCGCCAGCGCGGGGTTCCTCAGCAGGGCGCCCGGCGCCGGGGGCCGGCCGCCGGGCAGGTAGACCTCGGCGGAGGTGGTCCACTCCGTCTCGAACAGCTCCCGCACCGTCTCGACCGTCGCGCCGACCCGCTCGACCGCCGGGTGCCCGTGCTCGGCGTACCCGATGGCGTACTTCAGCACGCCGGCGAGGGACTTGGTGCCGTGGTCGCGCAGGAGCAGCAGCCACGCGTCGAACGCGCCGGGGACGGCGGCGGCCAGCGGACCCGTGCCGGGGACCAGGTCCAGGCCGAGGGAGGTGTAGTGCGCGATGCTCGCTCCGGCCGGCGCGGGCCCCTGGCCGCACAGCACCCGGGGCGCGGACCCGGCGGGGGCGAGAACGACCGGCACCTCGCCCGCCGGGCCGTTCAGATGCGGCTCGACGACGTGCAGCGTGAACGCCGCGGCGACCGCCGCGTCGAAGGCGTTGCCGTCGTCCTCCAGTACGGCCATGGCGGCGGCGGAGGCCAGCCAGTGGGTGGAGGACACCATGCCGAAGGTGCCCTGGAGGGTGGGGCGGGTGGTGAACACGGGGTCTGTCACCTCGCTGCTTTCCGTCTGCCGGTCCGGGTGATGGGCGCTCAGCATGATCCCTGAGGAGGACGCGGGGCAACCGCCCCCGGAAGACCGCCGGCCGGGACAGGTACCCACCCGCACGCCGGCCGCCCCGTCGGCCGGGACGGGCGCCCGCCCGCACGCCGCCTCCCGGCTCCCCCGCCAACTCCCCAGCCGGCCAACGGAGATACATTCGCCCTTGCCGGTATCCACTTCTCGAAGCGACGAGGCCGTCATGACCGACGACACCCCTGGGCCAGGACTCAGCATCGACACGTCCAGGCCGCACCCGGCCCGGATGTACGACTACTACCTGGGCGGCAAGGACAACTACCCGGTCGACGCGGAGGCCGCCGAACGCGTCCTGCAAGGGCTGCCGCACGGCCGCGGTCCCGCCCTCGCCAACCGGGCGTTCATGCACCGCGCCGTCCGCTTCCTGGCCGCGGAGGCCGGTGTGCGACAGTTCCTCGACATCGGCACCGGCATCCCGACCAGCCCGAACCTGCACGAGGTCGCGCAGGGCACCGACCCCGCGGCCCGCGTGGTCTACGTCGACAACGACCCGATCGTCCTCGCCCACGCCCAGGCCCTGCTCCGCAGCGCCCCCGGGGGCTCCACCGACTACGTCCAGGCCGACGCCCGCGACCCCGGGACCATCATCGAGGCGGCGGCCCGCACCCTGGACCTGTCCCGGCCCGTGGGACTGTCCCTGATCGCCCTGCTGCACTTCCTGCCCGACGACCACGCCTACGAGACGGTCGACCGGCTCCTGGCGGCCCTCGCTCCCGGCAGCTACCTGGTGCTGTCCCACACCACCGCCGACTTCGACCCGGACAGCACCGCCCGCGCCCTCCAGGTCTACCGCGACCGCGGTGTCTTCCTCACCGTCCGCAGCCACGCCGAGATCAGCCGGTTCTTCACCGGGCTGGAGCTGGTCGACCCGGGGCTGGTCCCCGGCGTCCAGTGGCGGCCCGACCCTTCCCCGGTCCCTTCGAGCACGGGCCCCACGGACCTGTTCTACGCCGGCGTCGCCCGCAAGCCCTGAGGGCGGCGGGCGCGGCGGCTCGGGGCGCTTCAGCCCCGTCCGCCCTCGCCGCCGCCCTCGCCGCCGTCCCCGCCGCGGCTCTCGCCGCCGTCGGCGGTCTCCGCGTCCACCACCACGTCCGACCGGGCACGCTGGTCACGAGGGCCGGACCGGGTGGCACGGGTGCCGTGCGGGCCGGGTGGCACGGGTGCGGCGCCCGCTCAGGCGAGCTTCGCCGACAGGGTGATGGTCGTGCCGGTCAGGGCCTGGCTGACCGGGCAGTTCTTCTTGGCGTCCTCGGCGGCGGCGACGAAGGCGTCGTTGTCGAGGCCCTCGACGGTGCCCTCCACGGTGAGGTGGATGCCGGTGATGCCCTCACCGGGCTGGAAGGTGACGTCGGCCGAGGTGACCAGCTTGGTGGGCGGGGTGCCGGCGCCGGTCAGGCCGTTGGACAGCGCCATGGAGAAGCAGGACGAGTGGGCGGCGGCGATCAGCTCCTCGGGGCTGGTCTTCCCGTTCGCCTGCTCGGCGCGGGACGGCCAGGACACCGGCTGCTCGCCGATGCCGGACGAGTCGAAGGTGACAACGCCGTTGCCCTCGAACAGGTTGCCTTCCCAGACGGTGTGTGCGGAACGCGTGGTGGCCACGACAAGTCCTTTCGCGGTTCGGATGGGTCCGCCCCCTATCCGATCACATCCGGGTTCAGCTCACGTGGAAGAGGGGGCCCTTGGGCGCGAACGGCAGCCGTGCGCCCCGGGGGATCAGGTAGGCGTGCTCCCGGCGCACCCGCAGGGCGTCGCACCAGCCGTCGGTGATGATCAGCACCGGCGCGGTGGGCGGGAAGTCGTCGGCGCGGTGCAGCAGGTCGACACCGGGCTGGAGCACGGTGCCGCCCCGGCCGCGCACCCTCACCCGGCCGGCGATCTCGGTGACGGCCAGGTACCCGGCGTCGTGCGGCGCGGCGTCGCAGAACACGACCCGGGCGGCGGGGACGTCCCGGGCCTCGGCGTAGGAGGCGATGGCGCCGAGCGCCTTGCCGAGCAGGACGCGGTTCATGGAGCCGGAGGTGTCCAGGACGACGCCGAAGGTGCAGCGGGTGACCTCCTCGGGCGGGAAGTGCCGTCCGGCGCGCGGGATGCCGGGGGTCGCCGCCTGCCGCCGCGAGGGGCGCGCGTACGACCTGAGCGGCTCGGGGCTCGGCACGAACTCGTCGAACCAGCGGGCCAGCCGGGCGTCCCAGGGCAGTGGCGGGTGGCTGAGCGCGCGGATCTCCTCGACGAGTCCGCCGGGCAGGAAGCCGCGCTCCTGCCCCTGGTGCAGGTCCAGGCCCTGGGTGAGGCCGCGCCGGTAGAACTCGTCGAGGTCGACGTGGTCGCGGGGCGGGCCGAGCGGGGCGCCGAGCACGTCGCGGGCGCCCTTGCCGCGCAAGGTGGCCAGGCGGCGGGCGCGGCGCGGGTCGCCGGCGAGGCGGTCGTAGACCTCCTCGGCGGACAGGCCGGCCAGCGACGGGTCGTGCAGCAGCCCGTCGGGCATGGCGCCGACCCGCATCTCCTCCAGCCAGCCGTTGACGACGTAGTCGCAGGCGACGTTGAAGAGGAAGGGGTCGCGGGCGCCGACGCGGTCGCCGTGGCGCAGGGCGGCGTGCAGCATCTCGTGGGCGAGGACGAACCGCCACTGCTCGTCGTCGAGCTGCCGCAGCGGGTTGACGTAGATCTCACCGGCCTCGGTGTCGACGGCGGCGACCGCGATGCCGTGGGCGCGGGCGAGTTCGGCGTCGGCGATCAGCTTGACACCCGCCGCGATGCCGCCGAGCAGGGGGTAGGAGGAGACGAACCAGCTCAGCGCCCTCTCCCAGGGACTGCGGGCGGGCGCCTCGCCGTCCAGGGCGGCACGCCGGCCGCCCGCCACGTCCATCGCGGCGGAGACGGTCCGGGCCAGCTCGGTGGCGAAGGCGAGCTGCCGGTCGGGGGGCGGTCCGAACCAGCCGTCCCACCGCAGGAGCAGCAGGTCCGCCTCGGTGCCCGCGGTGCCGCAGCGCTCGTAGGCCGCGGGCAGCCCGTCGCGCCGCCAGAGCGTGGCGAGCCGCTCCTCGTCGCCGTCCGGGTAGCTCAGGGGCAGTTCCTGCGGGGCCCGGCCCACGGGGAAGGTCTGGAGGAACCGGTTGACGACGACGCAGCGCGCCGCGAGGTCGTACCGGTCGGGCTGGACGCGGGCGCCCTCGGCCGCGGGCACGTGGCCGAAGCCGAGGTGGAGGGCGGCGTGCGCGATGGCCCACGCCCAGTCGGCGGGGTCGGCCATGCGGTCGGGGTGGGCGTGCAGGCCGCCGTCGGAGTCGACGCGGACCAGCCCGTCGCGGGGCGCGAGGCCGCAGTCCGCTCGGCGGCAGACGGTGAACTCGACGGCGGCCAGCGCCGGGTTGGCCCGCACCAGACCGAGCCCCTCGGCGAACGCCTCCCCCGCGAGGTCCCGTTTCTTCTTCGCGGGCGGCCGGCTCACCGGCGGGCCTCCACCAGGCGCGGCATGTCGCGGGCCGCCTCCACCAGGAACCAGGACGGCAGGACGGGGTTGCCGTCGGCGTCGGAGGCGATGACGCTCTGGGCGACCTCGACCGATATCTCGGCGAGCTGCACCAGCAGCGACTTGGCGCGGTACGCGGTCTGCCGGCCGTCGGCCGACATGTGCTCCTTGTCGGCGGGGAGTTCCTTGACGAGCCGGCCGCGGAAGGAGTCGGCGAGGTAGTAGAGCAGGTCACGGTCCTGGAGGCGGTGCGGCCAGCGGGCCTCGCCCTTGATGATCGCCTCGATGCCGAACCGGCTGCGGACGATCTTGACGTAGCCGCAGAAGGCGGTGGCGTGGGCGGGGGTGAGGGTGCCGTGGGCGAGGACCTCGAGGGTCTTCTCGTCCAGGTCCCGGCCGAAGGAGTGCAGGGCGTCGGAGAGCATGTGCCAGGAGCGCGGGGTGGAGAACGGCTCCTCGGTCTTGGGCGGCTTGGACCACAGGTGGTCGGGGCGGTCGGTGAGGTGGTCGGTGATCCAGGGGTGGATGCCGTGCTCGGCCGCCCAGACCAGCCAGTCCTTCGGGGAGGCCGCCAGGTGGACGTGGGTGAGCCGGTTGACCAGCGCGGAGGCGATCGGACGGGCCAGGGCGTTGTCGGTGGCGCGGTTGCCGGCGCCGATGACGATCGAGCCCGGCGGCAGCTCGTAGTTCCCGATCCGGCGGTCCAGGATCAGGGAGTAGAACGCCTTCTGCACGTCCGGGGTGGCCGCGTTCAGCTCGTCCAGGAAGAGGCAGTACGGCTCGTCGCGGGCGATCACCTCGGGCGGGCAGAACACCGACCGGCCGTCGCGGATCTGCGGTACGCCGATCAGGTCCTCCGGGGCGAGCTGGGTGCCGAGCAGGCTCACGCACTCCAGGCCCAGCGACTCGGCGAAGCCCCGCACCAGGGAGGACTTGCCGATGCCGGGGGCGCCCCACAGGAACACCGGCCGCACCGTGGCGAGGCCCAGCAGCAGTTCCGGCAGACGGGCGGGGGTGACGGTGACGGCGGCCTGCACGCGGGGGGCTCCTGGGGAGGGTCGGGGGAAGGTCCGCCCCCAGTGTGGGCGCCCGGGGAGCCGGGCGCAGCCGAATTACCGGAGCGCGGGTCACCCGGCGGCGGCCTCGCGGCGGCCCGCCATCACCGCGTACACCAGCACGCCCGCGAAGAGGAACAGCACTCCCTGGTAGACGGCCGCGTACCCGGCGCCGGCCACCAGCCAGAGGGAGAAGGCCGCCGCCACCGCCGCGACGACCGCGTCCCGCAGCAGCCGGGCCCCGTTCACCCGGTCGCGGCGGCCGGAGAGCAGGTGGCAGAGCTGGGCGGCGGTGGCCAGCAGGTAGGGGACGGTCGCGGTGAAGGTGGTGACCAGGACCAGGACCTCGAAGACCTGGCCGGAGCCGGAGGCGTAGTTGTAGACGGTGAGCAGGGAGGCGAGGACGACGGTGACGCCGACGCCGACCGTGGGCACGCCGCGCCGCTTGCGGCCGAAGACCGACGGGAACAGGCCGTCCTGGGCGGCGGCGTAGGGGGTCTGGGCGCTGAGCAGTGTCCAGCCGTTGAGGCAGCCGGTCATGGAGACCAGCGCGGCCAGCGCGACGGCCCAGCCGCCCCAGGCGCCGCCGAACATGGCGTTCACGGCGTCGGAGAACGGCGCGGTGGAGCCGACGAGCCGGTCGTGGGCGACGGTGCCGAAGACGGACAGGGTGCCCAGCAGATAGACCACGGCGGCGCCCGCGGTGCCGATCACGGTGGCGCGGCCGACGGTGCGCCGGGGGTCCTTGACCTCGCCGGCGCTGACGGCGGCGGACTCCACGCCCAGGTAGGAGAAGAGCAGGATCGCGGCGGAGGCGGAGACCGCGCCGACGGCGCCGCCGCCGCTCGCGTTGAACGGGCCGAGGTTGTCCGCGTCGAAGAAGAACAGCCCGCCGACGGCGACGACGAGCAGCGGTACGAACTTCAGCACCGTGGCGACCAGCTGCACGGCGCCCACGTACCGGGTGCCGGCGAAGTTGGCGAGCGCGGGCAGCCACTGCAGGACGAGCGCGGCCAGGCAGGCGGTCCAGCGGTGGTCGTTCACCGGCACCAGGACGTCGAGGTAGCCGACGGCGGCGACGGCCAGGGCGGCGTTGGAGACCCAGGTGGTGATCCAGTACGCCCAGGCGGCGAGGAACCCGGCGAAGTCGCCGAACGCCTCGCGGGCGTAGACGTAGGGGCCTCCCGTGCGCGGGTCGCGGGCGGCGAGCCTGCCGAAGACCAGGGCGAGGGCGATCGCGCCGACGGTCAGGACGCCGAAGGCGAGCAGACTGACCGTGCCGTAGGGGGCGACGGAGGCCGGGAGCAGGAAGATGCCACCGCCGATGATGTTGCCCATGACCAGGGCGGTGGCGACGGGGAGACCGAAGCGGCGGGTGTGCCGGTCGGGGGTCCGCCGCGGGGCCGGCTGGGGAACGGTCCCGGTGACGTGCATGGGGTGGTGCGCCTCTCTGGGGAATGCCGCCCGGGATCGCCGGGCCGCTGCCCATGGTCGGTCACACCCGGGCGGCCTTCCAAATCAGGCGCTTTTGTCCTGTACGACCCCGTCCGGCACCGCAAAAGGTGGGTCTTCGCGCGCCACGGACGATGAATCGTCCAGCCGCGCCTCGGACGGCGTGTCGTCCAGCCATGTCCCGGGCGGCGTGCCGTGCGGCCGTGCCCCGGACGGCGTGTCGTCCAGCGGGATCTGGGGGCCGTCGGACTCGCGCAGCCACCGGCGCAGTACGCGGTGGACCTGCTCGGCGCCGACCAGTTCCGTCCCCTCGGCCACCGGCGGGGTCAGGGCGGTCGGGGAGAGCAGGAACGCCTGGGACTGGGCGCCACCGAGCCCGCCGTGCGAGCCGATCTGCTCCTCGAAGGCGAGCACCTCGCCGTCGGCCGGGTCGAGGGAGGAGTTGACCATGATGTCGGCGGTGTGCGGGAAGGAGTGGGTGCGGCGCACGGCGTCGGCGGCGCCGGGCCCGAAGGGGGCGAGCGGTCCGGGGTCCTCGTCGAGCCGGTCCAGGGGTGTCTCCACGCCGCGGGCGCCGAGCACCAGCCCGTCGTGCTCGTCGTCCGCGTGGGCCTCGCTGCGGACCAGCAGGAAGCCGACGCCGGGGTGGTTGGCGAGGGTGGCCAGCAGCGCGGGGTGGCGGGCGTCGATCTCCTCCCGGCTCATGCGGTGGTCGACGTCCGGGAAGGAGACCAGGCCCAGGTTGCCGGAGGCGAGGACGAGGGGTTCGGAGCGGCGGCGCGAGGGACGGTGCTGCTCGCCGCCCTCCTCGACCGGCCGGCCCATCGCCGCGCGGACGGCGCTGCGGGCCTCGGCGCCGCTGCGCGTGCGCTGCGCCCGGCGCGGCACGGGCAGCCCGCAGCCGGCCCGGACCAGGTCGGCGAGGGTGAGGCCGTAACGGGCCTGGAAGGTCTCGCCGGGACTCTGGCCGTGGTCGGACAGGACGACGATCCGGTACGGGCGCGGGGCGTGCTCGGCGGCCTTCTCGATCAGCGCGAGGGAGCGGTCGAGGCGGGTGAGGACCTTCTCGGCGTCCCGGCTGTGCGGTCCGGAGTGGTGCGCGACCTCGTCGTAGGCGACCAGGTCGGCGTAGACGGCGGTGCGGCCGGCGAGCATGTCGCCGATGACCGCGGCGACCACGACGTCCCGTTCGACGACGGTCGCGAAGGCGCGGACGAACGGGTAGAGGCCGCCGCGGGAGACACGGGGGCGGACCTTGTGGACGCGGGCGCGCAGCGACTGGCCTATCTCGCGGGCCACCTCGGCGCCGAACGACAGGGCGGTGCGGACCGCGTTGGCAGGGTCGGAGAAGTAGGCGAAGTACCCGGCGCGGGAGCGGGTCTCCCGGCTGCGGCGGCGCACCGCGATGGACAGGACGAGGGCCTGTTCGTCGGCGCCGCCGCTGAAGAGGTTGCCGCGGCTGGCCCCGTCGAAGGTGAGCAGCCCGCCGTCGCCGGTGCGCTCGACGGCGCGGCGCTGGAGTTCGGCGGCGCTGGAGGGACGGTTGCAGACCATCACCTCGCGGGTGTCCTTCTCGTACCAGCGGAAGGCCGGGATGTCGTGGTTGCTGCCGTGCAGGATGCCGAGCTGGCTGGCGCCGGTCTGGCTGGACCAGTCGGTGCGCCAGGGGGTGAGCCGGTGGGTGCCGGGGGCGGTGCCGTCGCCGAGCCAGCGGGCGACGGTGGGCATGGCGCCCCTGTCGGCGGCGGCCTTCAGCACGTCGTGGCCGACGCCGTCCAGTTGCAGGAAGACGGTGCCGTGGCCGGTGGGGCAGGGCGGAGCGGTCCCGCGGCGGCGGTCGGCGAGGCGGTAGAGGCGGCTCCGGTAGGCGTCGTCGTCGCGGACGGCGAGGGCACCGCCGGTGGCGGAGGCGACGGCCGACATCACGGCGGCGACGACGACCGCGGTCTCGGGACCGGCGGCGCCGTGCGCGGCGGGGTTGACGCGGAGCGCGACCAGCAGCAGCCCGCCGTTGAGGAAGAAGACCAGCAGGCCGAGGACCAGGGCCGGCACCAGCAGCAGCAGCCGGACCAGCAGCGGCCACACCAGCGCCGACAGCAGACCGAAGACGCCGGCGCCGAACGCGGCGGTCACCGCGATCTGGGTCGCGCTGTCCCCGTCGGGGGACTGGAGCTCGAAGTCCGGCAGCAGTCCGGCGAGCACCAGCATGGTCACCGTGGAGACGGCCCACACCGTCACGCTCCGGCCGATCTGACTGGCGATCCGCCGCCAGCGCCCTCCGTTCACGGGTTCACGCTCCGCACACCTCACGTCCCGGTCCGCCGTCGGGCGCGGACCGCTCTCCAGCGTGTCACAACGCCCGTGGACGGAGTGATCCGCCCAGGGGCGGAGGGTCCAGGGGCCGGGGCCGGGGCTCAGAGGTTGGAGGCCCGGGGCCGGAGAACCGGGAACCGGAAGCTGAGAACCGAGGACCGGAAGCTGAGAACCGAGGACCGGAAGCTGAGGACCGGAAGCCGGAGACCGGAGAACCGGAGACCGGAAGCTGAGGACCGGAAGCCGGAGACCGGAGAACCGAGGACCGAAGAACCGGGGACCGGAGGCCGAGGACCGGGCCGTTGCTCAGCGGCCGTCGTAACCGGCCGTCGGCATGGACAGTCTGCGGTGCACGCACGCCTTCATCTCGGCGTCGTACGACGGCTCCGCGCGCCCGACGGTCTCCACCCGCACCCCGCGCCGCGCGCACTGGACGGTGAACTCCTCGACCGAGGCGAGCGCGCTCTCCAGCACCCGGCGGCTGGGCGCGACGAACAGGTCCTGTCCGGGCCGGACGCCGTCCCAGAGGACGTCGTGGTCCGGCCGCAGGCGGCTGACGAGCAGTTCCCGGGCGACGACGTACCCGTGTTCGGCGGCCCAGTGGGCGCACATGGCGTGCTGGCTGCGGGAGTCCACCAGGAACGGGTCGGCGTCCAATTCCTCCAGCGGTGTCAGACTCGCGATCGCCGTGACTCTCACCGGTCCCATGGCGCCCCCCTCACCTCCGGTTTCGCGGCCGACACTACTCCTGGACGTAGGCTTCGGGGAGTCGCACGAAGGAGGCAAAGAGGTGCCGGTGGAGGTCACCTGGTGGGGTCATGCCACCTGTACGGTCCAGGACTCGGGCGTACGCGTGCTCACCGATCCCCTGTTCGCCCGTCGACTCGCCCACCTGCGCCGGCGCCGGGGCGCGCTCCCCCCGCCCGAGGCCTGGCGGGCGGATGTGACGCTCGTCTCCCATCTGCACGCCGATCACCTTCATGTGCCGTCGCTCGCGCGGCTCGCGCCGGGCATGCGCCTGCTCGTCCCCCGGGGCGCTCCCCGGGCCGTGCCGGGGCTGCGCCGGCTCTCCCACCTGTCGGTCACCGAAGTCGTGCCCGGCGATGAGACCACCGTCGGTGACCTGCGAATACGAGCGGTGCCCGCCTGGCACGACGGGCGGCGGCTGCCGCTGGGGCCGCGCCGCTCCCCCGCCCTCGGCTATGTCGTCGAGGGTGAGGGACGCACCTACTTCGCCGGGGACACCGGGCTGTTCGACGGCATGGCCGAGGCGGTCGGGCCGGTCGACGCGGCGCTGTTGCCGGTGGGTGGCTGGGGGCCGCACCTGGGCGAGGAGCACCTCGACGCGGGGCGGGCCGTCCAGGCGCTGGCCCGGCTGGCGCCGCGCAGCGCGGTGCCGGTGCACTACGGCACGTACTGGCCGATCGGGATGGACGCCGTGCGCCCCCATGAATTCCATGCGCCGGGGGACGAGTTCGTGCGCCTGGCCGCGCTGCACGCGCCGGGCGTCACGGTGCACCGGCTCGGGCACGGCGAGAGCGCGCTTCTGGAGGCCGCCCTGTGACGTGGCTCGGATCGGCCGCGACGGTCGTCCCGACGGTGACCACCCAGCAGGCGCTCGGTTACCCGTCGCTGTTCCTGCTGGTGCTGATCGGGGCACTGGTCCCGGTGGTGCCGACGGGGGTGCTGGTCAGTTCGGCGGCGGTGGTCGCCTTCCATCAGACGGCGATATCCCTGGGGCTGGTGTTCCTGACGGCGTCGCTGGCCGCGTTCCTCGGGGACGTGGCGCTGTATTGGCTGGGGCGGCGCGGCATGAAGTCGAAGAACGGGTCGCGCTGGCTGGAGGCGATCCGCTCCCGCGCTCCCGAGGACCGGCTCGCGCAGGCGCAGGAGAAGCTCGCCGGGCACGGGGTCGCGGTACTGGTGCTGTCCCGGCTGGTGCCCGCAGGCCGGATACCGGTGATGCTGGCCTGTCTGATGGCCAAGTGGCCCACCCGCCGCTTCGTCCGCGGCAATCTGCCGGCCTGCCTGGCCTGGTCGGCGACGTACCAGTTGATCGGCATCCTGGGCGGCTCCCTCTTCAAGGAGCCGTGGGAGGGCCTGGTCGCGGCGGTGGTGCTGACGGTGGTGATCAGCGCGGCGCCCAGCGTCTGGAAGCGGCTGCGGGGGCCGGCCAAGGCGTAGCGGGCCGGGGTCGTCCTCATCGGCGCGGACCGGCCGCGGTGACCACGGCCACGGTCGGATCGGACCGGCCGCGGTGACCACGGCCGCGGACCGGACCGGCCCCGGTCACCGCGCCGCCCGGCCCGCTCGCCCGCTCCTGCCCCACCGGGCCGGGCGGCGGCTCCCCCTCCCCCTCTCCCCCCGGTTCTCCCGGTTCTCCCGGTTCTCCCGGTTCTCCCGGTTCTCCCGCTCCTCCCGGCGTTCGCGGCGCACCACCGGCCCCGGCGCCGTGCCGGGCGCGGCGCCGTGCCGAGCGCGGCGCCGTGCCGGGCGCGGCGGTCCGCCGGGAACGGCTACGCGGTCAGCACCCGGGACGCACCCACCGGCAGGTCCCACAGGTCCTCTCGGGGCAGGCCGGCGCTCTCCCAGGCGGCACGGACCCGGGTGAGGGGTTCGAGGACGGGCTCGGCGGACAGCACGAACGTGCCCCAGTGCATGGGGGCCATCCGGCGGGCGCCGAGGTCCTGGGCCGCCTGGACGGCCTCCTCCGGATCGCAGTGGACGTCACTGAGCCACCAGCGGGGGTCGTAGGCGCCGATGGGGAGCAGGGCGAGGTCGATGCCGGGGTAACGGCGGCCGATACGGGAGAACCAGTGGCCGTAACCGGTGTCGCCGGCGAAGTACACCCGCCGCCCGTCGGGCGCGGTGAGCACCCAGCCGCCCCACAGGCTGCGGCAGGTGTCGGTGAGGGTGCGCTTGGACCAGTGGTGGGCCGGGACGAAGTCGATGCGGACGCCGCGCAGTTCGACCGCCTCCCACCAGTCCAGCTCGGTGACGACGGTGAACTTGCGGCGGCGGAACCAGCGGCCGAGCCCGGCGGGCACGAACACCGGGGTGTCGCGCGGCAGCCGGCGCAGGGTCGGCGCGTCCAGGTGGTCGTAGTGGTTGTGGCTGATGACGACGGCGTCGACCGGCGGCAGCGCGTCCCAGGGGACGCCGACGGGGGTGATCCGGGCGGGCGTGCCGAGGATGCGGCGGGACCACACCGGGTCGGTCAGGACGGTGAGCCCGCCGACGCGCACGATCCAGCTCGCGTGCCCGGCCCAGGTGACGGCGAGGTCGCCGGCGCCGACGCGGGGCAGCGGGCCGGGCTCGACCGGCAGCAGGGGGATGTCGGCGAGCCCCGCGGGACCGGGTCTGACCGCGCCCTCCCGGGCGAACCGGGCGGTCGCCCTGAGGCCGGGCAGCGGGGTGGTCAGCCGGTCGTGGAAGGTACGCGGCCACACCCGGTGCTCGGCCAGCGGGCGGGGGGCGGCGAGCGGCGGGGAGGGGCGGCCGGGCGTCGTGACCGCCGGGGCGGCGGGCTCCCGGGTGGGCGTGCTCGTGGCCGGCTCGGACTGCTGGGTCATCGAGGGTGCTCCCATCGCCGATCGTCGTGGAGATCGTCGAATACCGACTTCAGATCGTTCAACGCGCGTCGCACGTGTGGCAGTTCCAGCGGATCGGGGGTGGCGGGGCACTCGGCGCGTCGCTCGTCCGCGGCGTCCGGCAGGGGGCCGGTGGACAGCCGCACCCGCAGGGCGGCCAGGTCGTCGCCGAAACGGTGGCCGCCGGGGACGGCCCGGCCGAGCCGGTTGGTGAGGTGGTCCTCCAGTTCCTGGGCGTCGCCGACGCCGCGCTCGGCCAGGGCGAGGCGCAGCGGGCCGAGGTCGGCGTACAGGTGCCGTCCGGCGCGCGGGGGCAGGGACAGGGCGCCCGCGCCGGTCACGACGGCGTGCGCGGCGGCGGCCACGCGCGCGTGCAGGCGGACGGCGGCCGACCGGTGGGCGACGACGGGGGCGGGCTCGGTGAGGGCGTACGCGGCGGGGACCGTGACCGGGGCGGCGACGCGGGCACCCAGCGCGGTGAGCACGTCGAGCACACGCGCGCGCAGACGGCATCCGGCGGCGGAGGCGGGGAGGCGGGCGACGGCGGCGGGCCAGCCGGGCGGCAGCAGCGCGCCGGCCAGGTCGGTGACGACGGTGACGTGGTCGGGGACCATCTCGGCGGGGCTGATCAGCACGGTGTCGCACGGGTCGTGCAGGGTGTCACGCCAGGTCTCGTCGCTGACCAGGTGCAGGCCCTCGCCTACGGCGGCCTCGACGGTCTCGTGCAGCACCTCGGGCGGGGCGACGGTGCCGGTGGGGTCGTCGGCGACGGACAGCACCAGCAGCCGCGGATCGCCGCCCTCGGCGCGGACCCGGCGCACGGTCTCCAGGAGGGCGTACGGGTCCGGTACGCCGCCGCACTCGGCCGGGGTGGCGACGTGGAAGACGGGTCTGCCCAGCAGCCGTGCGTACGGTGCCCACCAGGCGGCGCACGGCCGCGGCACCAGGACGTCGCCGCCGAGCGCGGCGGTCAGCGCCAGCAGCAGGGGCGGGGCTCCGGGGGCGGCGACCACGTCGTCCGGGCGGGTGGGCAGGCCGCGCCGTTCCCAGTGCCCGGCGGCCGCGTCCAGCAGGGCGGGGGCGCCGCCGACCGGTTCCTGGCCGGTACGGTCCGCGGCGGCGGCGAGGACGGCGGAGAGTTCGGCCGGCACGGGCAGGCCGTCGTCGGGCAGCGGCGGCCCGAACCGGACGGGGCCGTGGCCTTCCGGTGCCGTCCGCCGCATCGGTACCTCCGCCAGTCAGTTCCAGCGCTGCCCCGTCGCCGGGGCGGCATGACCCGCTGGTGCCGGCCGGCAACCGCGGTGACACCGGTCGTGTCGTGCTCTGAGTACCCAGCGCACCGGTCGGCCATGGCCCCGGGGGCGGGTTACGCGGATCACAGCACGGGCCGGTGACGGGACGGGACGGGAGTACGGCGCGGGGGTGAGACGGGCGGGACGGGAGGGAGCGGGATGGGAAGGGGCGGGGCGGGAGGGGGCGGGGCGCGGCGGGACGGAGCGGGAGGGAAAGGGGGGAGGCGGGGCGGAGGGGGACGGGAAGGGGCGCGGCGGGACGGAGCGGTGCGGCAGGCGGCCGGCCCGGACGTCCGGCCCGGTCCGCACGGTCAGCCGCCCCCGGTGGTCGGCCGCCGGCGGGGACGCAGCCGGTGGACGGCCGCGCCGCAGGCGCCCGCGATCAGGACGCCGCCGAGGACCAGGGCGGGCACGGAGTCGGTGAAGGCGCCGCCCTCCCCCGCGTGCACGCCGTTCGGGACCGGTGTGTCGCCGCACGACCCGCCGGGCGGTACTGGCTCCGGGCACGGCGGTCTGGTCACGCAGGGCCCGCCGGGCCGTTCGGGTTCGTGGCAGGGCTCGCCGCCGCCCGTCCGGGAGACGGTGAGCTTCGCACTCCACGGGCGGCCCTCGCCGTCGTGCGCCGCCGGGCAGGTGCCGTCGACGGTGTACGTCGAGTCGTGGCCGGCCGTGCCGGGGTTCCCGGCGGGGACGATCCGGGCCGTGCCCCGGTAGGCGGGTCCGGTCTTCCCGTCCTCGCGGCCGGGGACCTTGGGGAGTTTGACGGTGTGCTTCTCGAACGCCTTCGAGGTGGCCTCCAGGAAGGCCGGCGCGGGGCCGCCGGCGGGGCAGGTGACGGAGACGGTGACGTGGGCTCCCGGCCGGACCGTGGCCGGGCTGACCTGGGCGGTCGGCTTCCCGGCCGGGCCCCGTCCCCCGGCGCCGGCCTCCTTTGCGGTGCCGTCCCCTTCCTCGGCCCCGCCCTGCCTGCCGGAGCCGGCCGTCTCCTCGTCCCCGAGGACGTCCCCTTCGTCGAGGAGGGTGTCCGGGGCGTCTCCTTCTTCCTCCGCGGAGAACTCGGCGCCGCCCTCCCCGCCCCCGATCCCCGCGGCACCCTCCCCGCCGGTCTCCGCGGCGCCGGTCTCCGCGGCGCCGGTCTCCGCGGTGTCCTCCTCGTCCGGGATCCCGGGCACGTCCTCCCCGTCGGGGATCTCCGGAACGTGTTCGGGCAAGCCCGGGTCCTCCTCGCCGGGGATCTCCAGGACGGCGCCCTCCGCGGAGGCGGCCGGCTGGGCTGCCGTGCCCGTACCCGGTACCGCGGGGCCGGGCGCGGCGCCGAGGCCCAGGGCGGCAACGGCCAGGGCTGCGGTCGTCAGGACGCGGGCGGCGCGGCGGTGGGCGGCGCGGCCCTTGGTGCGGCCGGTGGGCATGGGGTGGGCTCCTTCGAGCGGCGACTGCGGGGCACGGCACTCGCGCCCCTTTGCCATCACAGCCCGCCCGGCACCGGCCCGCGCGCGGCCCTGCTCCGTTCGCGGGACCGGGGCGCCCGGGCGGGTGACGCAGGGACTGCCGGTGCGGGACGCCCGGGCGGGTGACGCAGAGGCTGCCGGTGCGGGACGCCCCGACGCCCCGGCATCCGGGTGCCGGTGCCGCCAGGGGCCCAGCGCCCGCCCGGGCCGGGCGGCCCGCCGCCGGGTGAGGCCCTCGCAGCGGACGCCGGCGTCGAGACCGCAACCGTGGCAGGGCGCCGGGCCGCGGCCCTGGACGACGTGCGGGGCGGTCGCGCGGCACCGTGCCTCCTCGCGCCCGAGGGCGATCAGCGTGCCGTCGGACCCACCGGTGTCCAGGCTCAGTGCGGCCGGCCCGAGCGCGGTGGTCTCGGAGGGCGGGCCGTCCGGGTCCGGGAGGTGTCCGTCTGCGGCCTCCTCCCCGGCGCGGACGACGGCCACGGGTGGTGTCGTGGTCCGGCGATCACGGTCTGACCGGCGGAGCCGACCAGGAAGCCCTTGAGCCCGCGCGGCGGCGCGGCGGGTTCCGGGCCGCCGTGTCCGCCGGCTCGTCCCCGGCTCCCGTGCCGGCCCGTCGTCCGGCGCTCGCCTCGACGCCGGGACGGCTCGGACGCGGCCCCTCGGCGGCCTCGCGCACGGCTCTCCGGCCGGACCACCATCGGCACCGGCACCGGTCCCCTACGCGCGCCAGGCGCACCGGCAGGGCGCGCGGAACGACCTCGCACGCCGCCCACGCCGCGACCGCCCGGCTCTCCGCCGAACCGTCCGGTCCGATGACGGTGCGGGCCCGGTGCCCGGCTCCCGTCGCCGTCAGGCCGCGAAGGGGAGTTCCTCGTCCGGACCGGGGATCCGTGGCGCGGACTGCTTCCCCGCCTCCGGTACGGCCGGGACCGCTCCGGGGCCCTGGGGTGCCGGGTCGGCGGCCGGCAGCAGCAGTTCCTCGTAGCGGCCCAGCGCCAGTATCACGCCGAGCATGAGGGGCGGGACGAGCACAGTGAACAGCACCGCCATGGTCCTGTCCGTCCTTCCCGGGGAGGGTGGGCGCGCGGGGGCTGTGAGCCGGGTTCCCGCTGCCGGCCCCGCAAACCCGCCCCGGTCCCCCGGTCCCCCAAGCCCCCCGGCCCCGGTCCCCGGCCCCCAGCTCCCGGCCCCCGGTCCCCGCCTCACAGCGCCCGTCGGGGCACGATTCGGTCGGGTTCCTCCGGGCTGAGTCCGTGTCGCCCCGCGCCTGCCGGGTACGCGGTGCCCACCCCGAGGACCTGGAGGGAGACATGCAGCGAGGCAGCGACCGGCTGAGCGCCCACCGTGACGACGAGATGAAGCACGAACTGCAGGGACTACTGCGGTCCGGGCACCCCACCCGCAGCGAGGAGTGGCACGACCCCGAGCCCACCGCCGAGGACGACCCGGAGGTGGCGTACGGCCCGGTGACGCCGAGCCGCGCACCGTCCCCGCTGGAGTCGCTCCGGCTGGAACTGGCCCGGAACCTGACCCGCGGGGCGTTTCCGGCGAGCGCGCGGGAACTGGCCCGGGGGCTGCGGCACGGCAACGCGCCCGAGTCCCTGGTCGAGCGGGTCGAGGCACTGCCGCACAAGGCGAGCTACGCCACCGTCCAGGAGCTGGCCGAGGCCCTCACCGGGCCGTCCGGCTCCCGGGAGACGTGACCGGCGTGCCGTGACCGGGTACGCGGGCGAGTACGTCAAGGACGTGATGACCCCGGGTGTGGTGGCCGTACGCCCCCAGGCCTCGCTCGTCGAGGCGGCCCGGCTCATGCGCGACCACGGCATCGGCGATGTCGTGGTCGCCGACGGACAGCGGGTCGTCGGGATGCTCACCGCCCGGGACATCGCGGTCCGGGCCCTGGCCGAGGGCGTCGACCCGCTCGCGGTGGGCGTCGGCGCCGTCTGCACCCGCGATCCGCTGGTGGTCGCCCCGGGGCTGCCGGCCCGGGACGCGCTGACGCTGATGCGCGAGCGGGCGGTGAGCCGGCTCCCGGTCGTGGAGAACGGGCTGCCGGTCGGCCTGGTGAGCCTCGGCGACCTCGGCCGGCAAGGGTGTGCCGGCGACCGGACCGGCGGACCTGAGCGTGATGACACACATGGATGACAGAGATGAGAGAAAGGACAGGAACCCGTATGCGCATCGCATTTCTGACCGCCCCCGAGGGTGTGGAGCAGGTCGAGCTGACCGAGCCGTGGCAGGCGGCGAAGGACGCCGGGCACGAGCCCGTCCTGGTGTCGACGGGGTCCGGTGAGATCCAGGCGTTCAACCACCTCGACAAGGCGGACACCTTCCCCGTCGACGAGGTGACCGGTCAGGCGTCGGCGGACTCCTTCGGCGGGCTGGTACTGCCGGGTGGCGTGGCCAATCCGGACTTCCTGCGCATGGACGAGCAGGCCGTGGCCTTCGTGAAGGACTTCTTCACCCTCGGCCGGCCGGTGGCGGCGATCTGCCACGCCCCCTGGACGCTGGTCGAGGCGGACGTCGTGCGCGACCGGGTGCTGACCTCCTGGCCGAGCCTGCGCACCGACATCCGCAACGCCGGCGGCACCTGGGTCGACGAGCAGGTCAAGGTGTGCGACCACGGCCCCAACACCCTGGTGACGAGCCGTAAGCCGGACGACCTGAAGGCGTTCTGCGAGACGTACCTCGCGGAGTTCGCCAAGGCCGGCGGCTGACCCCCGGCCCGGTCAGGTGCGGGGCGCGTGCCCCGGTCAGGTGCTGGGCGTCGCCGACTCCCCGGACTCGCGCTCCCGCGCCCCCTCCCGGGTGCGCCCCGCGGCGACCGGGCGCCGCGGATTGCGGCGCAGCCACTCGCCCTCCAGCTGCGCCATCCGCTCGTTGTGGGCCCGCAGCGCGTCGTTCGAGCCGTACAGCAGCGTGTCGTGACGCGTGCGGTGGATGGTCTCCAGCTCCTTCATGAGCTGCTGGTCGTCCAGTCGGCCCGGGTCCACTCCGGTCATGGCACCGTCCCGCGTGTCGTGTTCGTTCATGCGGGTCGGGTACCCGCCCGGTGACACACCACCCCCGAGCGGTATCCGGGAGGGACCCATGGATCTCGCCTTTCTGCATCCCCTCTACGAACACCCCGGCCCCTGGGCCTCCGTGTACGTCGATCTGTCCCGCAACGCGGAGGACACCGCGCACGCCCGTGACCTCATGGCCGCGTCCGTGATCCGGGAGCTGGCGGAGCAGGGCGCCGACGAGGCGACCTGCCGGGCCGTGCGAGAGGCCGTGGAGAGCCTGCGGCACGCCACCGATCCGCACGGCCGGGCGCTGTTCGTCCACGGCGGCCAGGTGGTCCTCGACACCCCGCTGGCCCGTCCGCCGCAGGGCGGCACCACCGTCCACTGGGCGCCGCTGCCGCGTGTCTCGCCGCTGCTGGAGCTGGCGGGCGAGGACGCGGTGTGCGTGGTGGCGTACATCGACCGCAAGGGCGCCGACTTCGAGCTGCGCTCCGCGCTGGGCGCCCAGGACGCGGGCGGGGTGACCGGCCGGCAGTGGCCGGTGCACCGCACCAGCTCCGTGGACTGGTCGGAGCGGCACTTCCAGCTCCGGGTGGAGAACACCTGGGAGCACAACGCGGCGGAGATCGCCGACGCGCTCGCCGTGTGCCAGGAGGAGACCGGTGCCGATCTGCTGATCCTGGTCGGTGACGTCCGGGAGTGCCGGGCCGTGCACGAACGGCTGCCGAAGCGGCTCCAGGGCCATGTGGTGGAGGCCGCGCACGGCATCGGCAGCCGGCTGCTCGATGAGGAGGTGCAGCGGCTGCGCGAGGAGCACGTCACCGCGCGGGCCCAGGCGGACCTGGACCGGTTCCTGGCCGCCCGTACACCGGACGGCGAGGGCCGGGCCGCCGCCGTCGAGGGGGTGCCCGCGCTGGTCGAGGCGGCGCGGGAACACCGCATCGACGAGCTGCTGGTCATCCCGGACGGGCCGGACACCCACCGCGAGGTGTGGATCGGCGAGGACGCCGACCAGCTCGCAGTGCGGCGCACCGAGCTGAAGACGCTCGGCGAGCAGAACTCCTGGGCGGCACGGGCGGACGACGCGCTGCTGCGCTCGGCCGTGATGACCGGTGCCCCGGCGATCTCGGTCCTGCCGGCCCTGCCGGAGGCGGAGGACCGGCAGGACACGCCGGTGGGCGGGCTGGGGGCGCTGCTGCGCTGGAGGTGAGTCAGCGGGCCCGCTCCACCCGCCGCTCGTCCCACACCGGCTCCGGCGTCTCGCGGACCCGGCCGTCGCTGCCGAAGACCAGGTAGCGGTCGAAGGCGCGGGCGAACCAGCGGTCGTGGGTGACCGCGAGGACCGTGCCCTCGAATGCCTCCAGGCCCTCCTGGAGCGCCTCGGCGGACTCCAGGTCGAGGTTGTCGGTGGGCTCGTCCAGGAGCAGGGCGGTGACGCCCCGCAGCTCCAGCAGGAGGATCTGGAAACGGGCCTGCTGGCCGCCGGAGAGCCTCTCGAAGGTCTGCTCGGCCTGGCCGGTCAGCTCGTAGCGGCGCAGCCGGGACATGGCGGCGCCCCGGTCCTGGGCGTGCTCCGTCCACAGGATGTCGAGGAGGGTGCGGCCGAGCAGCTCGGGGTGGGCGTGGGTCTGGGCGAAGTGGCCGGGGACGACGCGCGCGCCGAGTCTCCACCGCCCGGTGTGCGCCACGTCGTCGCCCGCCAGCAGCCGCAGGAAGTGGGACTTGCCGGAGCCGTTGGAGCCGAGGACCGCGACCCGCTCGCCGTAGAAGACCTCCAGGTCGAACGGTTTCATCAGCCCGGTCAGTTCGAGGTGCTCGCAGGTGATGGCGCGTACGCCGGTGCGGCCGCCCTTGAGGCGCATCCGGATGTCCTGCTCGCGCGGCGGCTCGGGCGGCGGACCGGCCTCCTCGAACTTGCGCAGCCGGGTCTGCGCGGCGTGGTAGCGGGAGGCCATCTCATGGCTGACCGAGGCGGCCTGCCGCAGGTTCAGCACCAGCTTCTTCAGCTGGGCGTGCTTCTCGTCCCAGCGGCGGCGCAGCTCCTCGAAGCGGGCGAAGCGCTCGCGGCGGGCCTCGTGGTACGTGGCGAAGGAGCCGCCGTGCACCCAGGCGTCGGCGCCGGCCGGGCCCGGTTCGAGAGAGACGACGCGCTCGGCGGCGCGGGCGAGCAGTTCGCGGTCGTGGGAGACGAACAGGACCGTCTTGCGGGTCTCGGCGAGCCGCTCCTCCAGCCAGCGCTTGCCGGGGACGTCGAGGTAGTTGTCCGGCTCGTCCAGGAGCAGCACCTGGTCGGTGCCGCGCAGCAGCGCCTCCAGGACCAGGCGTTTCTGCTCACCGCCGGAGAGCGTGCGCACCTGGCGCCACTGCGCCTTCTCGTACGGCACCCCCAGCGCGGCGGTGGTGCACACGTCCCACAGCGTCTCCGCCTCGTAGCCGCGGGCCTCGGCCCAGTCGGACAGCGCCTGCGCGTACCGCATCTGGGCGGCCTCGTCGTCGACCGTCATGACGGCGTGCTCGGCGGCGTCCACGGCGCGGGCGGCGTCGCGGACACGGGGCGGGGCGACGGAGACCAGCAGGTCGCGTACGGTCGTCTCGTCCCGTACGGAGCCGATGAACTGGCGCATCACGCCGAGGCCCCCGCTGACGGTGACGGTGCCCCCGTGCGGCTTCAGCTCACCGGAGAGCAGGCGCAGCAGGGTGGTCTTGCCCGCCCCGTTGGGGCCGACCAGGGCCACGACGGCGCCCTCCCCCACGCGGAAGGAGACGTCGCCGAGGAGCGTCCTCCCGTCGGGCAGGTGGTACTCCAGGTGCGCTGCTTCGAGATGGCCCATGGGGTGATTGTCGCCGGTGCGGCCCCCCGCCGTGCAACCGCATTTCCGCACGGCCCGCGGCCCGCAGACCACCGACCGCGGGCCACGGCCCGCGGCCCGCGGCCCGCTGGAAAGGCCGCCCGGCGGGTAGGCGGGAGGCATGAGCCCCGACGTAGACCTCACCGTCCCGCTGCCCGGCCCGCACCCCGTCCGGCAGGGCTTCCTCGACCTGGACCACCGCCTGTTCGAGGCGGTGGCCGCCCGGCACTGGCCCGGCGGTGACCGGGTGCTGCCCCGGCTGAGCCGCAGCGCCAACCACGGTGTGCTGTGGTTCGCCGCCGCCGCGGCGGTGGCCGCGTCCCGGACCCCGCGGGCCCGCCGGGCCGCCGTGCGCGGCCTCGCCTCGCTGGGCCTGGCCTCGCTGACCATCAACACCCTCGGCAAGCGCTCGGTCCGCCGCCCGAGACCGGCCCTCGACCCGGTGCCGCTGGTGCGGCAGCTGAAGCGGCAGCCGATCACCACCTCGTTCCCGTCCGGCCACGCCGCCTCGGCCGCCGCGTTCGCCACCGGGGTGGCGCTGGAGTCCCCGGCGTGGGGCGCGGCCGTGGCGCCGGTGGCGGCGGCGGTCGCCGCTTCCCGGGTCTACACCGGCGTCCACTTCCCCAGTGACGTGCTGGTGGGGGCGGCGCTCGGGGTGGGGGCCGCCTTCGCGGTGCGGGGGCTGGTCCCCACCCGGGCCCAGCTGGTGCCGCCGGCCCGGCCGCTCGCCCAGGTGCCGGCGCTGTCCGGCGGCGAGGGCCTGGTGATGGTGGCCAACCTCGGCTCGGGCACCTCGGAGCGGGTGCGGGCGCTGTGCGACGCGCTGCCGCTGGCCGAGGTCGTGGAAGCCGAACCCGCCGAGGTCGTCGACGCGTTGGAGAAGGCCGCGGGCCGGGCCCGGGTGCTCGGCGTGTGCGGCGGCGACGGCACGGTGAACGCGGCGGCCTCGGTCGCCCTGCGGCACGGGCTGCCGCTGGCGGTGCTGCCCGGCGGCACGCTGAACCACTTCGCCTACGACCTGGGCGTGGAGGACGTCCGGGCGCTGTGCCGGGCGCTGGAGCGGGGCGAGGGGGTGCGGGTGGACGTGGGCCGGTTCACCTCCGGGCGGGTCGACGGGATCTTCCTGAACACCTTCAGCCTCGGGGTGTATCCGGAGCTGGTGCGCGAGCGGGAGCGCTTCTCGCACCGGATCGGCGGCTGGCCGGCCGGGCTGCTGGCGGCCGTACGGGTGCTGCGTGCCGACCGGCACCCGCTGTGCGCCGAGGTCGGGGGCCGCACCCGGCCGCTGTGGCTGCTGTTCGCGGGCAACGGCACGTACCACCGCATGGGTCTGGCACCGGGCCGCCGCCTCGACCTGGCGGACGGCCGGCTCGACGTACGGGTGGTGCACGGCGGCAGCCGGCCCGCGCTGCGGCTGCTGTCCGCCGCCTTCGCCGGTCCGCTGACCCGCTCCCCCGCCCACGCGGCGGTACGGGTGGGGCGGCTGCGGCTGGCCGGGGTGGCACCGGGCACGCTGCTGGCGTACGACGGCGAGGTCACCGAGACCGAGGGCGACGTGACGGTGGAGAAGCTGCCCGAGGCGCTCACGGTGTACCGGCCGCTGACATAGGCCCGACAGACCGTCATCTCACATGGCGAAACAAAGGGTCTCATCATGTGATCTGCGGGCGTACGGTGGTCCCAGCCGCCTGAGAGGGGATCAGCCATGCCGAAGCCGCGGGAGACCGCCGTCTACACGCACGGGCACCACGAGTCCGTGCTCCGCTCGCACACCTGGCGCACCGCCGCCAACTCCGCCGGGTACCTGCTCGGCTCCCTGAAGCCGCACATGAGGATCCTGGACGTCGGGTGCGGTCCGGGCACCATCACCGCGGACCTCGCGGCGCTGGTCCCGGACGGCCACGTCACCGGCGTCGACCGGGCCCCGGAGATCCTGGACCGGGCCCGCGCGACGGCCGCCGGCCGGGGCCTGACGAACATCGACTTCGCGGCGGCGGACGTGCACGCCCTGGAGTACCCCGACGACACCTTCTGCGTGGTCCACGCCCACCAGGTGCTCCAGCACGTGGGCGACCCGGTGCGGGCGCTGCGCGAGATGCGGCGGGTGACGAGACCGGGCGGTTTCGTCGCCGTCCGCGACGTGGACTACGGCGCCATGACCTGGTACCCGGCGTCGGCGGGGATGGACGACTGGCTCGACCTGTACCGGCGGGTGGCCCGGGCCAACGGCGGCGAGCCGGACGCCGGGCGGCGGCTGAAGGCGTGGGCGCTGGCGGCGGGGTTCACCGACACCACCGCCACCTGCGGCACCTGGACCTTCAGCACGCCCGAGGAGCGGGCCTGGTGGAGCGGCCTGTGGGCGGACCGCACCGAGCAGTCGGCGTACGCCGAGCGGGCCACCGGGGGCGGCCACGCCACGGCGGAGGAACTGCGGGCCGTTTCTGCGGCCTGGCGCGATTGGGGAGAAAAGGGAGACGGCTGGTTCGGGGTTCTGCACGGAGAAATTCTCTGCCGGAAAGAAGCCTGATCGACGATTTCCGGGACATCAGTACGGCAGGAGGTAATAATCATGGTTCCACTTCTGCTCGTACTGTTGCTCGCGCTCATCCTTTTCGGCGCCGGATTCGCTCTGAAGGTGCTCTGGTGGGTCGCCCTGGTCGTCCTCGTACTGTGGCTGCTGGGCTTCCTGGTCCGCGGCACCAACGCCGGGGGCGGCCGGAGTCGCTGGTACCGATGGTGACCAGGTACAGACCCCGAAGACGAGGGTGAGGCCGCTGCCCCGGGAGGTTCACTCCCGGGGCAGCAGCGGTCCCAGCGGCCCGAGGTCCAGATTCAGGTCCTCGGGCCGCAGTCCGTACCGCTCCCGCAGCTCGGTCATGCGGTCGTCGAGCAGCATCAGGGTGAGCCCGATGCGCTCCTCCTGGTCCTCGGTGAGATCGCCCTGGTCGAAGCGGCGCAGCGCCTGGCGCTCCATGAGCTGGCGCAGCAGTTCGACCACGGTCAGCACCAGTTTGATCAGGTCGCGTTCGACGGTGTCGGGCTGGAACTCGATCCGGCCCCCGCGCTCACTCATGCCGGTCCTCCCAGGGCGAGGGGACGTTGGCGTTGACGGAGCTGATCAGCGCGTTCAGGTCGATGCGGACCAGGTCCACGTCGGCGATGCGCAGCGTGAGGTCCCCGGTGATCACGACCCCGCCGGCCAGCAGCCGGTCGAGCAGGTCGACCAGGGCTATCTCCCGGCGTTCCACGACGGTCATGAAGCCTCCCCGGCGTTTTCCCCGGCGAACGAATAGGCGGCCCACGGACCGGTGAGTTCCACCCGAATTCCCGGAGTCTCGTCCTTTGTCCGGTCGACCAGCTCCACGAATTCCTCGGAGAGATCGCGCCGCACCAGATAAGCGGCGTTGAGCACGTTCCGTCCGGCGGCACCGGAAAGCTGGGGATTCTGCGGCGCGTGCAGCCGGGTGTCGTCGGCCCGGTCGGACAGCGTCCCGTGCAGCCGGCCGGCGAACTCCTCCGCCCGCTGCCACAGGTCCTCACTGGCCCGGGTCCGCATGCGCCGTCGCATCAGGTAGTCCCGGCCCGAGACGGGCTTGCCGGGCGGTTCCTGGGCGGCGCCCTGCCCGCCTCCTTCGATGTACACCTTGACCCCCCACTCGACCCGGCCGTCCAGCCGTTCGAGGGTGCGCAGGAAGTCCCGCTCGCGCTCCTCCATCATCACGCGGACGCCGCTGTCGTCCCGGAAGACCGTGGCCAGCCGGAGCGGCAGCGGCGTGGTGACGACGGTGAGCGCGTCGATCACCTGCTGATGGGCGCGGGCGGTCGCCGCCAGCCAGTCCAGGTCCTCCAGGTGGGCCTTGAGCGACTCCTCGGTGAAGTCGGCCTCGGGGACATGGCTGACGACGGCGACCAGACCGTGGTGGCGCAGCGTTCTGGGCGGATCGCCCGCCACCCCGGTCAGCTGCGACTGGAGGGCCGCGTCGAAGGGACGGCAGACGGCGTAGACGTACCGCAGTCCGCTCATGGGGCTTCCTCCTCCTCACGGGCGCGGCCCTGCTCGCCCCGCTCCAGCGCGGTGCGGCCCGACTCCAGCTCGGCGAGCCGCTCGCGCAGTTCCTGGTTCTCCCGGACGAGTTCCTTGTGCTTGGCGTTCGAGGAGAGCGCCGGGTCGCTCTCCCACCAGTCGATGCCCATTTCCTTGGCCTTGTCGACGGAGGCGACGATGAGCCGCAGCTTGATGGTGAGCAGCTCGATGTCGAGCAGGTTGATGCGGATGTCGCCCGCGATGACGACACCCTTGTCCAGCACCCGCTCCAGGATGTCCGCGAGATTGGCGCTCTGCCCCTGGCCGAAGGGTTCGGGCATACGGCTGGGTGTCGTCATCTACGGCTCCCGTGCTCGGCGTACTCGTCTTCCTCCGAGTACGCGTCGTCCTGGTCGCCCCTGTCCCCGGCCTCGTCCTCGTACTCGTCCTCGGCGTCCTCGGCGTCTTCGGGGTACTCGTCCTCGGTTCCGGATTCGGGCTCTTCCTCGTACTCGTCGTACTCGTCGTACTGGTCGCCCTCCTCTTCGTCGTCCTCGTCGTACCGGGCCGCTTCCCCGGGTTCCCCGCCTTCCCCTCGGCTCTCCCCCTCCTGCCGGTCCTCCTCCTGCTGCTCCTCCTGCTCCTGCTCCCGTTCCTCCTCGGCGACCGCGTCCTCGTGGCTGCGGACGACCTCGCCGTCGCGGATCTCCCCGCGCCAGCCCTCCTCCGCCTCGCCCTTGAGCGTGATGAAGCGGACGTAGTTCTTCAGGTCGAGCCTCAGGCGGCGGCCCTGGGCCCGCCAGATGTTGCCGGTCTTCTCGAACAGGCCCTTGGGGTAGTACTCGACGACCACCAGGACCCGGGTGAGGTTCTCGGCGAGGCGGTGGAAGGAGACGACGCCCTTCGTGGTGCCCTTGGCGCCCTCGGAGGTCCAGGAGATCCGGTCGTCCGGCACCTGTTCGGTGGTCTTCGCCTTCCAGCCGCGGTTGGACCAGAAGACCTTCAGCTGCCAGTCGCTGGTGGTGTCGTCGGCGCGGTCCGCGCTCTTGACGCCCTTGGCGAAGGTGCTGAAGTCCTGGTACCGGGTCCACTGGTCGTAGGCGGTGCGCAGCGGCACGCCGACGTCGACGTACTCGATGATGACCGTCGGCTTCTGGCCTGCGCCGCCCTTGCGCTTGCCCTTGCCGCCGCCGAGGTTCTTGACCGCGCCGACCACGTTGTCCTTCAGCCGGCCGGCGCCGACCTCCATCGCGGCGCGCATCGGGCTCTTGCCCTGGGCGAGCTTGCGACCGCCGTCGAGGGCGAGCTTGGCGAAGCCGGGGCTGTTGCCGTCGGCGATGTCGTTCAGCTTGACGGTGGTCTCACCGAGCTTGCGGCCGACGCCGACCAGCATGCGGGTGGCCTGGGCGGCGAGGTACTGCTGCACCTCCTCCTTGAGCCGGTCGGCGGCCTCGCTGCGGGCCAGGTCGGTCAGCGGGTTGTTCTTCGCCGCGCCGCCCGCCTTGGAAGCCGCGGATCCCAGGGGCCCGGTCATCGCTCACCGCCTCCCTTCGGCAGCCGGGCCCGGGTGCCTCGGGCGGCGCCCCGGGCCGACTTCGTCGCCGACTGCGTCCGCTTCGCCGCGCTCTTCCCGGCCGCGGTCTTCTTCGCCGTGGCCTTCTTGGCGGCGGTCTTCTTCGCGGCGGCCCTCTTCGCCGGCGCGGGCGCCTTCTTCGCGGCCTTCGGCGCCGCCTCGCCGGCGTCGCCGCGCGCCTCGCGGCCGTCGTCGTCGTACGCGTCGTCACCGTCGTACGAGCCGTCACCGTCGTACTCGTCGTCACGGTCGTACTCGTCGTCACGGTCGTCGTCGGTGTCCGCGCCGGGCACGCGGGAGGTGACGCCCGACAGCTGGTCGCGCACCTGGGAGGTACGGCCGTGCAGCCGGTCGGCGAGCCCGTTGATCTGCCGCTCGACCAGCGCGCCCGTGGCCGCCTTGCCGACACCCCGCAGGTCCTGCCGCAGCTGGTCGCCGATCTCCTTGAACTGCGGGTTGTTCTGGAGCTGGGTGGAGACCAGGTCCGCGATGCCGCGCGGGGTGAGGTTGAGCCGCTTGCCCGCCACCGCCGTGCCCACAGCGATCGCGACCTTCAGTTTCTTCGTGCGTCCCAGCAGATAACCGGCCCCTACCGCGAGGCCGAGTCCCACTCGATTCATGGTGTCGTCCCGTTGCCCGTTCCCGCGCTGTGGCGCGAAGCGATCTCCAGCCGGTCCAGGAGTTCGTCCTCCTGCCGGTCGAACTCCTCCTCCGTGATCTCACCGGCCTCCAGCCGCTCCTCCAGGCGGGCCAGTTCGGCCCGCACGGTGGCCGGGTCGTAGTAGATCCGTTCGGCTTCCTTGAGCACCTGTCTGATGGCCCAGGCGCTGCCGCGCGCCGGAGCGAACGGCAGCAGCAGCACCTCCGAGATCAGGCCCATGGCCGTCACCCCGCTCCGGTGTCGGCCCCGCCGCCCGCCGCGGTGCCCGCCGGCTCGGCGGGGCCGGGCTCCACGAAGCTGTACGGCGGCAGCGGCCCGTTGATCCGCACCTCCAGGTGCGGCAGTTCCTGGCGGGCGCGCTCCACGGCCGCCAGGAAGGCCTCGGCCCGCTCCTGGTCCACCAGGAACGACACGTTGGCCAGCCAGCCCGTGGACTCGGGTCCGACGCTGACCGCGTCGGCCTCGGGCTCCAGGAGGCGCTGGAGCGCGGCGGCGTCCTCGGCCTCCCGGGCCTGGACGGCCGCGGCGACCATCTCGCCGAGCTGGATCTTGCTCTCGTAACTCCCGCCGCCGGCCTTCCGGTTGGCCTCGGCCAGCGCGCGGATCTCGGGGCTGGTGGCCATCACGTGGTGCAGTACGGCCTCTTCCACGTGGTTGGCCTTGATGTTGTACTCGACCCGGTTGTCCAGGGCGCGCAGCCGTTCCTTGTAGTGCTCGGCGCGTTCGGCGAGCACGCCGGTGACCGTCTTGTCGTCGGGGGCGACGCTGCCGAACCGCATGGGCAGCACGCAGCCGGCCGCGCCCGCCTCGGCGAGCACGTTCTGGTGGGCGAGCAGGTCCTTGCGCTTGGGCCGCAGCCCCTCGGGGGCGTCGCTGACGACGGCCGCCAGGTCGCCCTCGGTCAGCACCCGCACCGTGCGCGGCGGGTCCCCGACGCCGGCCAGGTCCTCCGGGAGCGAGGGGTGCCCGCTCGCGGTGATGCCGTAGACGTACGTGCTCACTCCTGCTCCTCCTTACGGCGCGATGACGTCGACCTGCGGGCGCGCGGACGGGACTCGGCCTCGTTCTCTCCCCGGGCCTGCTTGAACGCCTCCGAGATGGTCTCGGCGGCGCCGGACAGCGCCCCCTTGGACTTGCCGCGCGCACCGGACTCGGTCATGGTCCCGACCAGGTCGGGCAGGCCCGGGTTCTTGCGCGGACCGGCCTCCAGGTCGAGGCGGTTGCACGCCTCGGCGAAGCGCAGGTAGGTGTCGACGCTGGCGACGACGACCCTGACGTCGATCTTGAGGATCTCGATGCCGACCAGGGACACGCGCACGAACGCGTCGATGACGAGTCCCCTGTCCAGAACGAGTTCGAGTACGTCGTAGAGGCCGCTGCTGCCGCCTCCGCCGCCGGTCTGCTGTGCCGGTACGACTGTCATGCCCGCTGATCCCTCCTCGGGTCCGTGGGTGTGGTGTTGTGTGGTGTGGTGGTCCCGGCGCGGGTCCGGCCTAGTGGCCGCCGGACCTGCGTGCGTCGGACCGTCCGCGCTCATAGCGGCGGACCCGGCGGTAGCCGGTGAGCTGCCCGTCGGCGTCCAGTTCCACCTGGTAGCTCGCCATCAGGCTCATCGTGTCGGGGACGCGCTCCAGTTCGAGCACCTCGACCTCCAGGGCCCAGCCCTCCTCCGTCTGTTCGAAGGACGACACGGACTCGGCGGTCATGCCGGTCAGCTCCGCGAGCTGTGCGCGGGCCTCGCGCAGCACCTCCATCGGGCGGGGCCGACGTGACGCGCCGGAACTCTGTGTCTCCCGGGACTTCTGTGCACCCTGTGAATCCTGTGAACTCTGTTGTGTGGATTGCGAATCGGACGTGTTCTTTGTGTTCGACATGGCCACCTCCCCCTCCGTGTGGCCGCAAGAGTGTTCGCCAAACCTTTACGAGCACACCGGTCTGCCGCGCGCAACCGGAAGCGGGCCGAACGGGTCAGCCGCGCAGGGCCGCCAGCCGCCGCCGGGCCGGCCCCAGGGCCCGGGCGCGGCTCATGAGGTCGCCCCACGGCTCGGTCCGGGCCTGCTCGACCGCGTCCGCGACGGTCCAGCGGCGGGCGTACAGCGCGGGGTCGTCCAACTGGTCCCGGCTGAGGGGGGTGGCCACGGGGGCGCCCGGCCTGGCCCGCACGGTGTAGGGGGCGACGGCGGTCTGCGCGTAGGCGTTGCGCTGGACGTCGAGGTAGAGCCGGTCGCCGCGGTCCTTCTTGCGGGCGGCGGTGGTGAGCCGGGCGGGGTGGGCGGCGGCGAGGGTCTCGGCGACGTCGCGGGCGAACTCCCGCACCTCGTCGAAGTCCGGCCGCCCGCGCAGCGGCACGACCACGTGCAGGCCCCGGGAGCCGGTGGTCATCAGCGCCGACGGCAGGCGCAGCGCGTCGAGCAGCTCGCCCAGCAGCACGGCCGCCTCCCGGACGGTCTCGAAGTCGTCGACGCCCGGGTCGAGGTCGAAGACCATGCGGTCGGGGTGGTGCGGGCGGTCGGCGCGGGACAGCCAGCGGTGCAGGGTGAGGGCCGCCTGGTCGGCCAGGTAGAGGAGGGTGGCGGTGTCGTCGCAGACGGTGTGGCAGACCGTGCCGCCCTCCTTGGGCAGCTCCACGCGGGTGATCCGGTCCGGGTAGTGCGCCGGGGTGTTCTTCTGCATGAACACCGGGCCGTCGATGCCGTCCGGGTGCCGCTCCAGCATCAGCGGGCGGCCCCGCAGGTGCGGCAGCAGATACGGGGCGACGGCCCGGTAGTAGTCGACCAGGTCGCCCTTGGTGACCTGGTCGACGGCCTTCTCCGCCGGGAAGAGGACCTTGTCCGGCCGGTGCACCTCGACGGTGCCGCGGCCGGCCCGCACCTTCCGTGCGGCGGCTGGGCTCACGGCACCATCGCCTGCTCCACCAGCAGCCGGCCGGCCGCGGCGATCGACTCGGCGTCGATGCCGGACGCGTGCAGCTGCTCCTCCGGCGCGGCCGAGCCCGGCATCGTACGCACCGCGAGCCGGACCAGCCGGGGCACGGGGCCGCCGTCGGCGAACGCCTCCGCGACCGCGTCGCCGAGGCCGCCCTCGGGGTGGTGGTCCTCGACGGTGACCAGACAGCCGGTCTCCTCCGCCGCCCGGCGCAGGGTGTCCCGGTCCACCGGCTTGACCGAGTACAGGTCGATCACCCGGGCCGCGATGCCCTCTTGGGCCAGGGCGTCGGCGGCGGCCAGCGCCTCGGACACGGTGACGCCCGCCGCGACCAGCGTGAGCCGGTCCCGCTCGCCGGCCGAGCGCAGCACCTTGCTGCCGCCGACGGGGAACTCCTCGTCCGGCCCGTAGATCACCTCGCCGGCGCCGCGCGAGGTCCGCAGATAGCGGATGCCTTCCAGGCCGGCCGCCTCGGCGACCAGGCGCGCGGTCTGGTTGGCGTCGCACGGGTACAGCACGGTCGAGCCGTGCACGGCCCGCATCATCGCCAGGTCCTCCAGGCCCATCTGGCTCGGCCCGTCCTGGCCGATGGCGGTGCCCGCGTGGGAGCCGTTCAGGACGATCCCGGAGCCGCTGATGGAGGCCATGCGGATGAAGTCGTGGGCGCGGGTGAGGAACGCCGCGAAGGTGGAGGCGTACGGCAGCCTGCCGCGCGCGGCCATGCCGACGGCCGTGGCGACCAGCTGCTGTTCGGCGATGTAGCACTCGAAGTAGCGGTCGGGGTGCTCCTTGGCGAACAGCTCCGCGCGGGTGGAGTCGCCCACCTCGCCGTCCAGCACGACGACGTCGCCGCGGGCGGTGCCCAGCGCGGTCACCGCCTGTCCGAAGGCGTCCCGGGTGGCCACCTGCTCGCCCTTCTCCCAGCGCGGCAGCTCCAGCCGCCCGGTGCCGTCCGGGCGGGGCGCCTGCGCGGATCCGGCGACGGGCTCCTGGACGCGGACGGTCAGGGAGCGCGGTCCGCCCAGCTCGTCGATGGCCTCGGCGGCGTCCTTGACCGGCTTGCCGTGCAGCCCCTCGCGGTCCTCGGTGGCCGCGACGCCCTTGCCCTTGAGGGTGCGGGCGATGATCGCGGTGGGCTGGCCGCGGGTGGACAGCGCCTCCCCGTAGGCCCGGTCGACGGCGTCCACGTCATGGCCGTCGACCTCGACCGTGTGCCAGTCGAAGGCGCGGAAGCGGCGGGCGTAGGCGTCCAGGTCGTGGCCGTGCCGGGTCGCGCCGCGCTGGCCGAGCCGGTTGACGTCGACGATCACGGTCAGGTTGTCGAGCCGCTCGTACCCGGCGTGCTCGGCCGCCTCCCAGACGGACCCCTCGGCCAGCTCGCTGTCCCCGCACAGCACCCACACGCGGTAACCGGTGCGGTCCAGGCGCGCTCCGGCCAGCGCGATGCCGACGCCGACGGGCAGCCCCTGGCCGAGCGAGCCGGTGGCGGTCTCGACCCAGGGCAGCCGCCGCGGCGTGGGGTGTCCCTCCAGGCGGCTGCCCAGCTTGCGGAAGGTGCGCAGTTCCTCGTCGTCGATGACGCCGGCCGCCTTGTAGGCGGCGTAGAGGAGGGGGGAGGCGTGTCCCTTGGAGAGGACGAAGCGGTCGTTGCCCGGGTGGGCGGGGCGCTCGAAGTCGTAGCGCAGGTGGTTGGCCAGCAGTACGGCCATCAGGTCGGCGGCGGACATCGAGGACGTGGGGTGTCCCGAGCCCGCGGCGTCGGCCGCGCGCACGCTGTCGACGCGCAACTGCTGTCCCAGTTCGACGAGTTCCTCGGTGTTCATGCGTCTCCTTCCGGAAGGTCGTCATCGGCGCGTCCGACGGGGCCGGGGGCCACGCCGGGGCCGGGGGGCGGCTGGTCCGGCGGGGGTCCGACACCATCGGCGGACCGGGCGGCACCGGGGCGGCCCTTGGCGGGCTCGCCGCCGGGGTGACTCTTGGCAGGCTCACCGCCGGGGTGACTCTTGGCAGGCTCACCGCCGGGCTGCTCCTCGGCCGGCCCACCGCCGGGCTGTCCCTGGGCCGGTTCACGGCCCGACGGGCCTTGGGCCGGTTCACGGCCCGGCCGGCCCATGACCGGTTCGCCGCCCGGCCGGCGCTGGGCCGGATCGTTCCCCGGCCCGCTCGCCGCGCTCATCCGACGCACCTCGCTCACCTCACTGGCCTGACTGTTCCATCGGTGCCACCGACCGCGGCGGGCGTGTCCGTGACCGTGACCGTGGCCGCCGCCGGGCCAGACAGCGGCACGCCGAGCGGGCCGGCGGCGGCCACGGCGCCGCCCGGGTCCCCTGACGGACCCCAGGGCCCGGCGCCGGTACGCACTTCGCTCCCGCCGCCGGGCGACGCGGTGACGCTCCGCGCACGCGCCTTGCCGTGCCGCCGGGTGCGCCGCGCGGGCCTCGGGAAGCGGTCCTCGGGGCCGTCCCGGCCGGGGGCGGCCGCCGCGTCACCGCGGGCGGATCCCTCGGGCGGGCCCGGCGCCCGGAGGCGGGGGCCGGCCGACGGCCACCCGCGTTCCCCGGGCAGCCCCGGGGACCCCGCCGGCGGGCCGTGGGACGGATCACGCTTCTCTTCTCCGGGGTCGGCGCGGTGCGCGGCCCCGGGGCCGGTGCGGCCGGGGTCCGCG